>JABDQB010000501.1 GCA_013042495.1 Gemmatimonadota bacterium | reverse complement strand
GACCAGTATCTAGGCCTGTACCAGGACATCCACGGCACCCCGGAAGAACCGCACAACCGCTATATCCAGGAACTGGCACGGGACGGACTTACGAAGCTGGGCCATCACGGCAGGGTCTCGGCCATGGGCGTGCCCCTCACGGAACTTCCTCGCTGGGACGACATCCAGCTCATCACCGCGCAGCTCGCGCGCCGGCCGCTCGGCGACGACGACGAGGTCTCCACCGAGCTCGTCGTCGGTCCCAGGGCGAAGCGTCCCTTGCGGCTGGCGATTCCCATCTTCGTCAGCGACATGAGCTTCGGCGCGCTGAGCGAGGAAGCGAAGACTGCACTGGCTCGGGGTGCGGAGCGGGCGGGCACGGGGATTTGTTCTGGCGAGGGCGGAATGCTTCCGGAAGAGCAGTCGGAGAATGGCCGCTACTTCTATGAGCTCGCTTCCGGCCGGTTCGGCTGGGACCTCGAGAAGGTCAAGCTCTGCCAGGCCTTCCACTTCAAAGCCGGGCAGGGAGCCAAGACGGGCACGGGCGGACACCTCCCCGGACACAAAGTTACCGGCCGGATCGCGGAGGTGCGGGGCATACCGGAAGGTCAGGCGGCCATCAGCCCCTCTCGTTTTCCCGATCTGGTGACGCCGGACGATTTCGCCGAGGTGGCGGCGGAGGTGAGAGAGGCCACCGGGGGCATCCCGGTCGGATTCAAGATGTCCGCCCAGCACATCGAAGAGGACCTCGACTTCGCGCTCCAGGTCGGCGCCGACTACGTGATTCTGGATGGACGCGGTGGCGCGACGGGGGCCGCTCCCGACATCTTCAAGAACAACATCTCGGTGCCGACGATGGCAGCTCTGGCTCGGGCTCGAAAGCACCTGGATTCGCGGGCCGCGGACGACGTTACGCTGATCATCACGGGAGGACTGCGCACCGAGTCGGATTTCGTGAAGGCCCTGGCACTCGGCGCCGGGGGGGTGGCGATCTCGAATTCCGCGCTCCAGGCCATCGGGTGCCTCGGAATGAGGGCCTGCCACACGAACAACTGCCCGGTGGGCATCGCGACGCAGAACGAATCACTACGGGAAAGGCTCATCATCGACGCGTCGGCCACGAGACTGGCCAACTACCTGGACGCAACGGTAGAGCTCATGCAGGTGCTGGCCCGGGCATGTGGCCGCTCGAGTCTTGCCGATTTCGATTCTGGCGACCTGTCCACGTGGAGCCGCGAGGTATCTTCGCTGACGGGAATACGCTACGCCGGCGTCTCGGCGCCGGGAGGAGACAGGTAATGAGCCCGTTCGCCCCGGACGAAGGCAGCCGAGTGAGATTCGCGAGCCGGTGGATTCGTCTCGGCGATCCCGCGCCGAGCGCGCTCACGGATGCGCGACTGCAACTGCACTGGGCGATACAGCTCCTGGCCGCGTTCGGCGAAGCGTTCCTGCCCCACCGGCCGGACGGCAGTCATTCGGCGGTTTCCTGGAGTCCTGAGCGCCGGGCGTTTCTGTCGGGCGAGACCTTGGATGGCTCCTCGATCCGCCTCGGACTGCAGCCAGGGGGTTTCGCCTACCGGCTGTTCGGACCCGGAGCGGCGCAGTCTGAACCGTTTGAGCTGGAGGGCCGGACGCTGGCGGAGGCGGCCGTGTGGCTCGAGAGCGAGCTCGTGTCCCGCATCGGACCGGGTGGACACGCGTTCAATCCGCCGTCGCCCGATATCGCGGGTCATCGGGTCGGCCGTGGCGCGCCGTTCGATGCTGCGCTTCCCGACCTGGCTGAGCTGGAACGCTGGTTCCACGACGCAGCGCTCCTGCTCGAGGCGGTGGAGTTAGCCGAGGATGGCGCGTCCCGGGTTCGTTGCTGGCCCCATCATTTCGACATCGCGGTGCTCATCGATCTCGACCACGACGCGGACCCGCCAGTCGGCCCGGAGGAGAGTCGCTCGGTGGGAATCGGGATGACGCCGGGGGACGACTCTTACGCCGAGCCCTACTTCTACGTGAGCCCATGGCCGTATCCGGAGCCCGTCAAGCTGCCGAAGCTTCCTCCCCCGGCCCGGTGGCACACGGTCGAATGGGTAGGCGCCGTGTTGACGGCCGACGACCTGGTCGCGGCCGGCGACGAGAAGGCCCAGGCTACCCGGGCCGCGAGTTTCGCGCGAGCGGCGATCGCCGGCAGCCGCGCGCTCCTGCGGCGGTGAAGCTCGAACACGCCTTCTGAGAACGTGATTAACTACCACTTTCACGATGATCGCTCTTCTGACGGTGTCGGCCCCCTGCACGAGCACTGCGAGGCCGCGATCGCGGCGGGCATCCGTGAAATCTGTGTCACCAACCACGCTGAGGTACTGGGTCCAGACGGCTCCTGGTACGCGGATTACCACGAAATGCGCGATCGCTTCCTCTCGATCGGTGACAGCGTCGGTGAGGCCCGGCTTCTTTATCCCGACCTCGTAGTTCGTCTCGGAATCGAACTCGAGTACAGGCCAGAGTGGACTCGTGCCTTTGATCGACTGACGGCCGAGGTGCCCTTCGATTTCGTGCTGGGGTCGGTTCATATCGTGGATGGGTTCAACATCTCGGGCGGCCCCGAAAAGGACCGCTTCTTCGAGGGGCGTACGCAGGACGAGGCTTATGCCCGGTACTTCCGTGAACTCGCGGCACTGGTCGAATGGGGTGGCTTCGACGTCGTTTCCCACTTCGACCTCATCGCCCGGTACGGGCACCGGCACTACGGCGCATACGAGCCGTCTCGCTACCGGGGCGAGATCCAGCCTGTGCTGGAAGCGATGGCCGCCCGTGGAGTGGGTATCGAAATCAACACCTCGGGCATGTCGGGCCCGGGAGTCCCGTACCCCGCACATGACGTGCTGGTATGGGCCCGCGAAGCCGGGGTGCCGGCACTCACGCTCGGAACGGATTCCCATCGCCCGGCAACGTTCGCGGATGGTCTCGTCGAGGGGATTGCGCTTGCGGAGGACTCCGGTTGGCGCGAACTGACATCGTTCGAGGGTCGAAGAGCGACGGCGACGATGTCGATGGAGCGGGCGGCCAGGTGGGCGGCCGATCGCGCGAAACGGGGCAGGAACTGACTCGGTTTGCCCCGCTCAGCCGCTCCTTCGGAGCCTCGCATATAGGAACTGTTGCGTGACGCCCGCCGGCGTCGCGTGTGCTTCGATCGATGACTCCTCGAGCCGGAAACCCGGGTCGAACTCTGCGACCAGCATCTCCGCGGAATAACGCCGTACCTCCAGGCCACTGCAGCGGTCGGGTCCGTCGGGCCCAAACGTCGCCAGGATCACCTGGCCGCCGGCCGCCAGGGCGCGACCGAGAGTTCCCAGGTAGGCCGCTCGATCTTCCGCAACGGTTAGGAAATGGAAGACGGCCCTGTCGTGCCACAGGTCCCACGTTCTCGCGGGCTCGAAGTCACGCACGTCGGCGTGGATCCACTCCACGCTCGGCGCCCTCGGACCCAGCCGCTCGCGTCCGGCGGCAAGACCTGCTTCACTGATGTCCAGTACGGTCAGGTCGCCGTAACCGGCGTCGAGGAGCCGCCGCGCGAGCAGCGAAGCGCCGCCTCCGACGTCGATGATGCCGGCCTCGTGCCCCAGTTCCGATGACTCGATCATCTGACCCGACGTTTCGGAACGCGGCTCGAACCAACTCACCCGGTCCGGGTCCGACCGGTCCCAGACCTTGTTCCAGTGGTCGCGCGGCGCGCGAGCCCTCAGGTCTCCTTCATCGGACACGTTCGGAGTCCGAACATGGTGTACAGGGGACAGGTGCCCACGAGGCCCGTTACGAGCGGCACGACGCCGATCCAACCCCACGGCGTCTTCGGGCCTATGAACACGAGACTCAGCAGGACGGCGCCCGCGATCACCCGCAGGGCGCGATCCGCCATTCCTTCGTTGCGGGGAAACAGCTTCGATGCCATGCGTATCTCCTCTCGGGTGGGATAGGACCAAGAATAGCCCTGCTCCAGCGGCCATGGCAAAGCTCTTCCGTACTTGACCGGCACCGGCGGGAGGATGAGGTTGCGGCCGTTCACCGAGTTGGATCGAGAGAACCAGTGGTGAGCTGGTTCCGATGGAGATCATGGAATGAGTACAGGTCACGAGTCAGCCCACGTCGCCCGCCGGCTGTCGTTCCTCGACCGCTACCTGACGCTGTGGATCTTCGTCGCCATGGCCGTCGGCATCGCGATCGGCTACGTGTGGCCGGAACCGATCCGCGCGCTCAACGAGGCCACGCAGGTCGGGACCACCTCGCTGCCCATCGCCATCGGCCTGATCCTCATGATGTACCCGCCGCTGGCCAAGGTGAGGTACGAGGAACTCGGCGACGTCTTCCGGAACGGCAAGATCCTGGGGCTGTCGCTCGTCCAGAACTGGATCATCGGGCCGGTGCTCATGTTCGCGCTGGCCATCCTGTTCCTGCGCGGCTATCCGGAGTTGATGGTCGGCGTGATTTTGATCGGCCTCGCGCGGTGCATCGCCATGGTCATCGTGTGGAACGATCTCGCGGATGGGGACTCGGAATATGCCGCCGGCCTGGTGGCGTTCAATTCGATCTTCCAGGTCCTGTTCTTCAGCGTCTACGCCTATGTGTTCATCACCGTGCTGCCCCGATGGCTGGGCCTCGAGGGCACGATCGTCAGCATCACCATGGGCGAGATCGCACGCAGCGTCTTCATCTATCTCGGCATTCCCTTCATCGCCGGATTCCTCACTCGAGCGATCCTCGTGCGGCTCAAGGGCAAGACGTGGTACCACGAGAGCTTCATACCGAAGATCAGCCCGATCACACTGATCGCGCTCCTGTTCACGATCGTGGTGATGTTCTCCATCCAGGGCCGCGCCATCGTCGGCCAGCCGATAGGGGTCGTACGGGTCGCGATTCCGCTCCTGATCTACTTCGTGACCATGTTCACCATCACGTTCTTCATGAGCCGGCGGTTCGGCGCCGACTACCCGCGGACCGCGACTCTGTCGTTCACCGCGGCTTCGAACAACTTCGAGCTCGCGATCGCCGTGGCCGTGGCGACCTTCGGGATCGCGCACGGAGCGGCATTCGCGGCGGTGATCGGGCCGCTCGTGGAGGTCCCGGTCCTCATCGCCCTCGTCAACGTCGCGCTGGCGTGGCGTAAGAAGTATTTCCCCGAGGCAGAGGCGGAGATCGCGGGGGTCAGCAACTGCGCGGTTCCGGCCGGCGTGCGGGCGGGCAGGGCGGATTCGTGAACCTCTCGATCGAAGTCCTCGTCACCCCCGGTTGCCCACATGCCGAGGAAGCCATTCGGAGCGTGCGCGGCGCGGCCGTCAGGCTCACGCCTGAATCCGAAGTGCGGGTAACGACCGTGCACGATTCCGACGCGGCCGCAACCCTGGGCTTCCCCGGCTCTCCGACGGTCCGGATCGACGGCCTCGATCTCGAGGGCCCCGACGTCGGCCCCCCGGCGCTCGCCTGCCGCCGGTATGAAGACGGTTCGGGTGTGCCGGCGGCGTGGCTCATCGAAGCCGGCCTGCTGCGAGCCCTGGCTCCGCGCCACGTTCTCTTCCTTTGCGTGGCGAACAGCGCCCGGAGCCAGATGGCCGAAGGCATCGGCCGCAGCATCGCCCCACCCGGCGTCCGTGTTTCCTCCGCCGGCTCGGAGCCATCGCGGGTGAGGCCGCAGGCGATCGCGGCGCTGGCAGAGATCGGAATCGACGCTACGACGCACCGGTCCCAGAGCTTCGACGATTTCCAGGACGCCGGGGTGGACTGTGTGATTACCTTGTGCGCAGAGGAGAACTGTCCGGTCTGGCTGGGCGACGCCTGGCGGGTGCACTGGGCACTACCGGACCCTGCGGCGGCCACAGGATCCGATGAGGAA
>JABDQB010000491.1 GCA_013042495.1 Gemmatimonadota bacterium | reverse complement strand
ACACGCGGGCGTTTCTCAACCCGGTTGGAGCCGACCTTCCCCAGAAGTCGCTCAACAGCACCGAGTGGACGGCAGGCCTGTCGTTCTTCCTGTGGGGCCCGAAGGACTCGGACGGCGACGGGGTCGAGGACAGGAACGACCTTTGCCCGGACACGCCGAAGGGCGTCGTTGTGGACTCCACCGGGTGTCCGCTGGATGCCGACATGGACGGGGTGGGCGACTACATGGACCAGTGCCCGAACACCCCGCGTGGCGCGACCGTCGATGACACGGGGTGCCCGCTCGATTCGGATGAAGACGGAGTGTTCGACGGCCTCGACCAGTGCCCCGACACGCCGAAGGGGGCCGAAGTCGATGGAAACGGCTGCCCGAGTGACCGGGACGGTGACGGCGTCTTCTTTGGAATCGATCTGTGCCCCGGCACGCCTCCGGGCATAGCCGTGGACGCGACCGGCTGCCCGCTGGACAGTGACGGCGACGGCGTGTTCGACACCGTGGATGCGTGCCCCGACACCCCGGCGGGGGCGCGGGTGGATGAGCGCGGCTGCCTGGTCCAGCTGGAGCTGGTGAACGTCGAATTCGAGTTCAACAGCTTCCAGCTCACGCGGGCCGCCCGCGACTACCTGACGGAGCTGGCAGGTCAGATCGTACAGCAGGCGGATCCCGAAGGTACGGGGCGCCTCGAACTGCGCGGGTTCACCGACTCGGTGGGCGCCGAGGCGTACAACCAGAGACTGAGCGAGCGGCGGGCCGAAGCGGTGAGGGACTTCCTCCTCACCACGAGCATGGAGCTGGAGCAGTTCGTGAACCGGCTCGACGCGGTGGGATACGGGGAGGCCAACCCGGTGGCGACGAACGACACCGAGGAGGGCCGGGCCCGGAACCGCAGAGTGGAGCTGCACATCGTTCAGCCGTAGCCGGGGCGACGCACCGGACAGTTCAGTGGAACGGCTCGTTTCCGCTTCAGTGGAACGGGCCGTTCCGCCGGATGGTAAGACGGGCGACATGCAGTCGATCGGCCTCCGGGAGTCCCGGAGCAGTCGACCCGAATGCATGTTTCGTGCTCTCCTGCAGTCGTCATACGGGGAGCGTTACGTACCTCGAACACACAGGACACCATGAAGAAACTCAACGCATCAGGAACGAGTCTCGCGCTGTGCGCGCTCGCGTTGCTGGCCGTGGCCCCGAAGCCGGCTGCTGCACAGAGCCAGAGCTTCCGGGAGGGCAAGTGGCAGTTCGCAATCCCGATCAACTTCGTCTCCGGCAAGAAACTGGACGGAGAGGGCGGATCGTTCGTCGACCTGAACAGCGACGTCGGGTGGGGAATTAGCTTCGGGTACAACCTCAACCAACGGTTCATGCTGGGCTTCGAGACCACCTGGCTGAACGCCAACTACGACGCGACCGTCGAGTACGACGACAACGGGGATGGAACGGTAGACGGAACGGCCAACATCGGGGGACGACTCGACGCGGCCAGCCTGCAGGCTGTAGGCCAGTTCAACGCCCTCGAAGGGAAGTTCACACCCTTCGTCAGAGGCAACCTGGGCTTCACCTACACCGACTCCAGCATTCCAAGCGCCCCGCCCCAGGGCGCCTGCTGGTGGGATCCCTGGTGGGGCTACACCTGCGGCACCTGGCAGCCGACGTACGATCGCACATCCTTCTCGTTCGGCGGGGGCCTCGGAGGACGGGCGGAGTTCGGCCGGAGTTTCTTCCTCGAGGCGAGCTTCAACGTTCTCTGGATCTCGTTCTCCCAGAGCACTCCATCATTCACCGGTGTGCGAGTCACCGCCGGCTGGGCGATGTAGCCAGGAGCGAGACTCGGCGCGAACAGCAACCCCGCGCCGGTCGTGTTCGGCCCGACCGTGCGTTGATCGGCGCGGTCGGGCTTAGGGCCGCAGCTCCCGGGCCCGGATCTCCTTCGACCACAGCTCCTCACCGGCCACGTCCCACACGGTGACATTAAGGGCCCGATCGTTCTCAGGACCCGAGAAGTCCAGCGTGGCAAAATTCCTTTTGACGAACAGCGTCCCCGGCTCGGCCAGGTGATTGTCGTAGTTCTCGGGGTCGACGCTCGCCACGCCTGCCGTGATCGGCGAGGTCGTGATCTCCCACAGCGGGTACGTGCCGCGGCGGTCGAGCTTCGACAACACCGTGTAGTGCACGTCACCGGTGAGCAGAACGACGCCCCACACGTTGTTTTCCTGCAGCAGCTGCAGGAAGCGGGCTCGCTCTACGGGATACGTCGCGTAGGAATCCCAGTCGGCAACGGGATTGAGAAGCTGGCCACCGGAGACGATGACCTTGAAACTGGCGCGACTGTAGGTCAGCGCATCGACCAGCCACTGGAGCTGCTTCTCGCCGAACACCTGCTTGTGGCCGGAGAGCCGGTGCTCCGAAGAGCGGAACCATCGGTTGTCCAGCAAGAAGAACTCCACGTCACCCCACTCGAACCGGGTGGCGATCCCACCCAACTCCGGTGGACCCAACTCGGGGTTGCCCCAGAACAGGTCGAAGACCTCGAGGGCGGTCGCCTTTTCCCGCCACGCCCAATCGCTGTTGTCCGGCCCGTAGTCATGATCGTCCCAGGTGGCGTATTGATGGACGTTGGCCAGGAAGGGCTGCAGGCCCGGGAGAGATCGGGAGTGTGTATTCCGATAGATCATCCCGGTGCGTGTGTTCCAGTCGGGCTCACGGTAGTAGAAGTTGTCGCCGAGCCACACCATCGCGTCCGCGTTCTTGTCGACCATCGCGTCCAGGATCTCGAAGCCGCCGCCGTACGGATCGCCCGGACGGTCGTACGGCGTGTCGTTGACGTAGAAGCAGCTGCCGGTGGCTATCCGGAAGTCGGGGGGGTCGGTCCGCCACTTCCAGAGCACCTGGGTCTGGAACTCGAGGCTGTACGGCCGCTCCACGTTCGCGCCGTTGATGTGCAGCTCGTAGCCGTAACGCCGACCCGGCTGTACCCGGTCGGCTAGCAATTTTGCGGCGTATGCACCCGCCTTCGTCGTGGTGACGGTCCCGGTCTCCATGCGAGCGTCGGGAGATTCAAGGTCCCAGTAGACGACCTTCACGTCCGCCGGCGACGTGGTCTGGGCCCAGATCAGAACCTCGAACATGTCCGAGTAGCCGAGCATCGGGCCGGATTGAAGCAGCTCGTCCTGGGCCATCGCATTCGGTGCGGCAAGCGCCAGACAGAGAACCGGGAGAAGTATCGACGTTCGCATCGATCGTTCCCATTTGAGGTATTTGGCCGACTCGTCGGCGAGTCGCATCGATCACAACATATGGCGCCTGGAGCCTGTAGGCCCGTCCCCGCGGCCTTCCAGCCTGCCCTGTCTGTGCACTCGACCCGGACGGGCATAGATTCGGCGGATGCATCATCCGACGCTGGTCATTCTCGCCGCGGGCCTCTCGACCCGGTATGGCGGCTCGAAGCAGCTCGAGCCGGTCGGCCCGGACGGGGAAGCCCTCCTCGATTATGCCGTTTACGATGCCCTGAGCGCGGGCTTCGGCGAAGTCGTGCTCGTGGTCAGCGAATCGAACGAAGCTGGTCTGGTTCAGCGTTTCCGCGATCGGTTCGGCATCGCGGTCCCGCTGCGCACCGTGGTCCAGGGCAAAGGCCGGCTGGCCTCTGGCCTGCGCCCGCCCTCGCGCGTGAAACCGTGGGGCACGGGACACGCCGTTCTCTGCCTGGAGGGAGCGGTGGACGGTCCGTTCGCCGTGGCAAACGCCGACGACTTCTACGGAAGGGGTGCTTACCGGGCGTTGACGGCACACCTCACCTCGCCGGAACACGCGGGCGAGCAGTGCGTGATCGGCTACCGGGTGGACGCCACGCTGTCGGAACACGGCGGCGTGTCGCGGGCGGTCCTCGATACCGACGAGGAAGGTGTGCTGGTGGACATCGAGGAGGTGCTCGGACTCGAGAAGTCAGGGGACGGGGCGATCTTCGGACGGACCACGGCGGGCGCCCCGCGGGCCCTGGTCGGAGATGAGCGGGTCTCCATGAACCTGTGGGGACTGACGCCCGACCTGTTCGGGCCGCTGGATGAGAGGTTCGGGGTGTTCCTCCGCCGGCACGGGGACGACCCGCGCGCCGAGTTCTATCTGAGCGACGCGATCGGCGCGATGGTCGTCAGCCGGGAACTCGCGGTACGGGTCACCGAAACGGAAGAGCGCTGGTTCGGCATGACCTTCCCGAAGGACCGGGGCAGCGTGCGTGCGGGGATTCGCACCCTCATCGAGGCTGGCGAGTACCCGCCATCGCTGAGCGCAGCCCTGCACGTCCCCGATCCCCGCGTCGGAGACTCCGAGTGAGGCTGGATTCACTCGATTGGGCCGTGGTCGGAGCGTACGGAGCCATCGCCCTCACCGTCGGCCTGTACTTCGCGCGCCGGGCCGGCAAGGGCACGGCCGAGTTCTTCCTCTCCGGCCGCAAACTGCCCTGGTGGATGCTCGGCACGTCGATGGTGGCGACCACCTTCTCCACCGACACGCCGAATCTGGTCACCGATCTCGTTCGAACCGGCGGCGTGAGCCAGAACTGGCTGTGGTGGGCCTTCCTGATCACCGGGATGTGCACCGTCTTCTTCTACGCCAAGCTGTGGCGGCGCTCGGGCGTGTTCACCGACATGGGATTCTACGAGCTCCGCTATTCCGGCAAGCCGGCCGCCTTCCTGCGCGGCTTCCGGGCCCTGTACCT
>JABDQB010000490.1 GCA_013042495.1 Gemmatimonadota bacterium | reverse complement strand
GCAGCTGTCTGGGCCTAAGAAAACACCCGCGAGTCCCTGTTTGACGCCATGGCGCGAAAGGAAGTCTACGGAACCACGGGTCCGCGGATGATGGTGCGATTCTTTGGTGGTTGGGAATTCAATGAAGAGGATCTGAGAAGCCGACAGCCAGCCTTCCGCGGTTATGAGAAGGGCGTACCGATGGGTGGCGATTTGCGAACATCCAATGGCGCAACTGCCCCGACCTTCATGGTGTTTGCGTTACGCGATCCGATCGGCGCCAACCTTGATCGCATCCAGATCGTGAAAGGCTGGATGACGGCCAATGGCGAAACACATGAGAAGGTCTACGATGTAGCGTGGTCCGGAGACCGCCAACCCGGTTCCGATGGCAAGCTTCCGCCTGTTGGCAATACCGTCGATCTCGAAGCCGCCAATTGGACGAATACCATCGGCGCATCCGAGCTGGCGACCGTCTGGACCGATCCCGATTTCGATCCCTCACGGAACGCTTTCTATTACGCTCGTGTGCTGGAAATCCCAACACCGCGGTGGATCGTCTATGACGCGGTGCGTTTTGGAGTTGAGATACCGGAAGGTGCGGAACTGATCGGTCAAGAGCGTGCTTACACATCACCGATCTGGTATTCGCCTGCGGATTAGTCAGGACCACTCCGATCTTGATCAAGAGACGGGCGCGGGTTCGATTCCCGCCGCCTCCACCATTGAACCCGAGTCACATCAATGACTTGGGTTCTCCGTTCCCGCAGCCTCCACTATCTCTCCACGGTTTGTGCCGTGTCCGTCTCCATCGAGGAGCCGGATTGCGTCTTCCAACGCCGCTGGACTCAGATGCATGTACATCTGGGTCGTCGTCAGATCCCGGTGCCCCGCCAGTTCCTGGATTGCCTTCGCCGAGGCCCCGCGCATCGCCAGGTGCGAGCAGAAGGAGTGCCGCAGCAAATGGACGCCGGAGTCGGTGAGCCCTGCCTTGCGTGCGGCCCGGTGCACAAGTCCCTGGACCACTTTCTGCGTCAGCGGCTTACCATCATCCCGGCAGACGACCCGAGCACCACGAAGATGCCCGTGGACCTTCAGAGCCCTGGTGAGTCGGCGGGTCAGCGGGACCCGCCGGGAACGGCCGCTCTTCGGCTCTGTCACGTGCCCTCGCCATTCCGACCGCCGGACAATGACGTGGGCGGGACTCCGCTTCAGATCGAGATCATCCCACTCCAGTGCCATGATCTCCCCGCACCGCAGACCCGCCTCGCCGCCCAGCAGGACGATGAGATGCGTGTTCCCGTCGACGATCGCCGCGGCCCCGACGAGGCGCTCGAATTCGTTGAAGTCGAGGAACCGCATCTCGGTGCGTGGGACCCTCAGCAGCCGGATCCGGCAGGGCATTGCTGGGATGACCTTCCACTCCACCGCCGTACGAAACAGCGTGTTCAGGACCGAAAGGACGTTGTTGACCGTCTTCGGTGCCCGGTCCTTCATCCGGCTCTTGATCTGCTGGACATCCTCGTTGTCGATCTCGTCCAGCCGCTTCCAACCGAGATGGGGGAGCAAGTGGATATGGATGATGCTTTTCTTCGCCGCGATCCCCGACGGCTTCTGGCGATTCGCCTCCGCGTAGCCGCTTAGGAATCGGGGAGCAAACTCCGTAACTGTCGGCACCACCTCCTTCTTCTGTCGTTCCGTCGGATCGGTACGCAGGATCTCGCGCTCACGCGCCTGGCCCCAACGAAGAGCCCCGGATTTGGACATCACGGGCGCCTTGCGGCGCTCGCGCTTCATCGTCCCGTCTGGCAGCTCAATGCGGATGTCCACTTCCCACTCCGGTCCGCCCTGATAGGGTCGAATCGTTACGCTCATGGTCGTCGCTCCTGTTGCGACGACACACGACTTTCGTTCAACCAGCGTAACAGATCATCCCGCCGGATCAGGACGCGCCGACCCAGCCGAGTGACTCCCGGCAACTGAGCCCGTTCGATCATCGAGTAGACCGACTTCGAAGAACGTCTCAGCAGATCCGCCACCTCGTCCACCGTGAGCAGAGGCGCTAGATCAGGGTTGTCAGATCTGTTGCCCTGTCTCGTTGCCGGTTCCCTGAAGGACTCGAAACCCTGTGAAGAAGGCAACGAGTTAGCTGAAAACACCGGTTTTTCGGCTCCGGAATCGTCGGATCCCGAGAAAGTGACCGAAATCGTGTCATCGTCGACATCGATCCGCGAAACGAGAAGATCAACAAGTTGGCAGCGCTCCTGCCGCTCCAAGAGGGGCCAGGCGTCCGAAACGGAGACGGCTCCGTCGCCGATGTTGTGTCCCAGCTCGGTAGCTTCGGGGCCGCTCTCGAATGCGGCCACGACCTCGCTGCCGTCAATTGTGACCGACGACAGGCTCTCCGCGAACAGACGCTCAAGCGTCTCCTCGGGGATCTTCGCTTGGCACGACTTGCACACGAATCTGGGCGCCGAGCCGTCCGTGCGTAGATACATGCGCCCCGTGCAACGGCAGTGGACCACGCCCCCCAGCGGGTGGGCGGCTCTGCGCCCCGGTCGGGTCGGCGAGCTCTCGCGCTGGCTCAGGATCTCCTGGCAGTGTGTCCAGAGGTCCTCGGGTACCAGGTCCTTCAATGTTGGATTCCGCAGGACACGGCCAACCGCGGTATCGGTCCACGCCGAGCCTCGCCGCGTTGTGTGGCCCCGGCCATTGAGCGCCGCGGCCACCGCCTTCGCGCGGCCGCCCGTCTCGACGAACGCCTCGACCAGTTCCTTAACGACCAGCATTTCCGACGGCTCGGGAGCCAGCCGTCCGTGTTGGCGCGCCGTACCGTATGGAGCAGGCCCGCTCACGGCGACGACTTCCGTCGGAGCAGGGCGCCGCCGAGCAACCGAGCGAGAGTCCGGCGGTGTGCATCTCCGCCGTTCCACGCGGACTTGATCCGGACCGCGTAGCCCGCCGTCCGGCTCCCGTCGTCGGGCGTTCCTGGCAGACTCTCCAGCCACGACTTCAACCCGTCGGGGGAGAGGAAACGAACACTGTTTCGATCCTTCGCGGGAGTCTCCCGCCTAGTGAGTTCTTCGGCACGCCGCAGGGTGGAGACGTCGGATCCCACGACGACCACCTGCGTGAGTCCAGCGGCTAGGCACTTTGAAACGGTGTCGGCGACCTGCCGCCCGGTGCTGGTGACCGACACTTCCACCGCGATCCGCATGTCGCCGCGTGACAGGAGGACATCCACACGGCCGGCGCCGCCGAGAATGTCCTGCTCGACCGCGACTCGGAAACCCTGCGCCTCGCCCCATTGCCTGGCCAGGTCCTGGAGCAGCTTGTGCTGCTTGCTGCCCCTGCCAGGCGAAGGGGACGCTGGCAGCACGACGACCTCGGTGTTCTTCCCGGAGGCTACGGCCGCAACGGTAGGTGTGTCGACTCGCGCCTCCGGCAATGGCGGGGCGCCGTGCGTCTTCCAGGTCCTCTCCCGTACGAGGTCGGCCTGTTTCCGATCCTGTTCCGGAATCGGCTGTTTGAAGTCGATGGTCAGCGCGCAGGTACCCGCCCCGACGCGCCCAACCGCCTGTCCGACGCCGAGCGAGACGAGCCGCTCCGCGGTGACCGGCTTGCGAGAGCCATCGGGTGACGGCACGAGCAACTCCCTCCGGATGGTCCCCGCATCCTTCGCGCTGACATTAAAGACAAGGATGCTCGACGTGTTCCCGAACAGCTCATCTCGGAGTCTCTGGCTCAGCTGTGACGGGTGCTGAAGACCGACGCAAAACGCCGCCCCGTACTTTCTTCCACGACTCCAGAAAACTTGAAGACTCTGCTCGGACGTGCCGGCGACGGCCGGTAGCTCGTCGATGTAGACGTGCACTTCCGGGCGCGTCGAGCCTGGAGCCTCGCCCAAACGCACTAGTTCGAGCTGCAGCTTGGCCAAAAGGAGCTCGCCAACATGCCGTATCTCTTCGGGCGTAAGCCCGAAGAGATCCACGAACAAAACCTGCCGTTCTGCGATCACGCGTCGCATGGACACAGAGGACACCGGGTTCGTGAGCACCTTGCGGATCATCGGGTTTCTGAGGAATCCGTCCAGGCGATTCAGTAGGGGAGTGGCCGCACCGTTCGGGTACTGCGGATACACGCACTCCCAATAATTTCGGATGTACGGATCCGGTTCGTCCCGCAACACCGCGGCGCGATACTCCGCGTCAGCGATGAACCTCCGCACTGCTTCGAGGCTCGCGTCGGGTCGACCAACGATGGCAAAAATCGCGTTGGCCAAGATCGGATCGCTGCGCGGACCCAGGGACCCGTCTTCCCCCGCGCCTCGCTTCGTGATCGAGAACAGCTCTGCGGCAACCCTGGCTCGTGTGTCCCCCGGCTCCATGAGAAACGCGTTGAAAGTGATGTTCGGTGATCGAGCAGGCGAGAACATCAACAGTTTATCGAGACGCTCTTCGGGGACCAGCGCCAGAAGGTAGTCATCGAAGATCTCCCGCTCCGGGCAAATGACGATGACCGGCGCATCGGATCGAAGGCTGTCGTCGATCAACAAATTCATGACCGAGGTCTTTCCGTAGCCGCTCTTCCCGATCAGCGCGACGTGACGGGTACGGAGGGCGGCGGGCAAGATCACCGGAAGACGAAGGCTGCTCGTGCCGACGTCTACTCCGGGCGACTCCTTTAGCGCCTCGCGCAAGGCGGCCTTGGGTTGGGCTCCGCGTTCGAGGCGGGCTTCGACGGCGCTACGAAGGTGTGGAAAGAACCTCTCGACCATTGCGTCGGCGGCTTTTCGGGCCTCCTCCCGGCGCCTCTGGAACAGGCCCTGGCGATGTGCTTCGCTCTGGGTCTTCCAGCGATCGCCAGCTTGCCGACCCCAGCTTCCGCGAATCAACGCGACAGTGACGCGTAGTCCGACGATGCCACCGACGATGTAGAGCAGCAGTTCCACACGCTTTACTTCGAACCGTGAAACGCCAGCATCAGTGGGTCGTCATTCCCCCTGTCACCGGTCAGTTCCCGCACCGCGTACTTCAGCGCCAAACGGGCGACGCCGACGAACGCCTGCAAATCCATACAATCGAACAGGTCCAACTCGGCGCCGACCTCGAACCGTGGGGCTGAGGCCTCGTCGCGTCGCAGTACTCGCTGAAGGTCGTTCGCGAGTCGTGGGGACGTCATGATCAGCCACGCGACGTGGAGTGCCGTCCGGTGGGCTCGTGCGGAGATCAGGACGGAATACTCTCGGAATTCCTGATGTCGCACGACGAGAAAGTCACGGCGCACGCCGGTAAGCCCGCGAACAAAGCCAACGTCTGCGGAGTCCATGCCCCAGGTAATGTTCTGATCGCCGATCTCCTCGAGCTTCGTCTCGACACACCGATGGAACTCGACGGCCTCGGTGCCGTATTTGTCGAGCACCAGATGGGACTGCTCGGCGATCATCGCGTTGTGGAGTCGCATCGCGTTCACCTGTGATTGGCCACTACTTGAACAGGCGCACGATCGCGCGTCCCAGTGGCAGTGCGCGCCGGGGCCGGGCCCGGCGGCGGGAGTTGAAAATCCGTATCGGGAGCCGAAGCAGGCCGACGAGCGCCTGCCAGAACTTCCGAACGAGCCACCGAACGACTCGCATGACACCGGTCTTGCGCAGGATCATCAGTGGGACGGCCATGAACCCGAGGGCCACGTACAGCGTCACGATCAACAGCACGACGGCGAATCCCAAGCGAACGATGATTTCCATCTCTAGCCTCTCTCTAGCTTCCCGACGATTGGGAAGTGCCGTTCTTCACTTCGACGACGCGTAGGTCCACGTCACCGACTCTGAGTCTTTCTCCTGTAGAAATCGGGATCGGGACCCGTGAGGGCAAAGCCACCCAACCGCCGTCCCGGTGTCTCCACGTGCCTGAGGATCCGACCACTTCGACGAGGTGCTCCGGTCCGATACGACGGACCACGACGTGCAACCTCGAGATGTGCTTCGATCCACCGAGCTGCTGTCGGCCGATCGGAGTGACACGGGCATCGAGCGGGATGATCCCGTGGACGGTCTCCAGGCCGAGCATCGGGTGGAGCGCACCGCAGTACGGACAGCGGTCCTTCGTGATGTCGGACAAGTAGAAGCCGTCGCAGGCCTCGCACTGGTACACGCCGGGCCCGCGAGAGTCGTCGAGCACGTCCCACAAGGCGTGGACCCACATCTTCGCGCTTGGGCGGCGTGCCGGTTCGACGGACTGCGCGTCGCGAAAGAACTGGTGAATCTTCGACGACAGGACCTCTGCTGGATAGCCGCCGGCGCCACGCGCGGTACGCGGGTACTGAGGGTCCTGCTGCCAGCGACCCTCCGACACGGCCAGGTTGAAATTCTCCTGGGTGTCGTCGTGGCCGACCTTGGGGTGGGCGAGCAGGAGGATCTCGTGCAACAGCACACCCAACGCGTAGCGATCGCTCTCGATCGTGGGTGTATTCACCGCTCCGGCGAGAAGCTCCGGCGCGAGATAGAGCTGTTGTCCCAGCATCCGTGGCTCGCCCTGGCCCGGGGAGGCGTAGTTGTCCAGGTCCATAAGGTCGATCTCGTGGTGGCCGGCCTTTGTGGTGATCGCGAGGTTGTTCGCCGCGATGTCGCCGATCGCGATGGTCTGCTCCTCGCAGATCGAGACGCCCTGAGCGATCGTCACGGCGACTTGTAGCCCTTGCGGGAATTTCCATGGGAGCCTCCCGCTAGATTGCGCCTGTTCCATCATGGCCTCGAGGGAGGGGCCGCTGATGAACTCGCTCAGGTGCGCGAGACGCGAGCCGATGTACTCGACTCGTTGTGGAGCCGCCCGGAGGAGCGAGGACAGCGTGTGGAGCTTCTTGTCCACCAGATTTCGAAGACGGCGCTCGTCTCCCGGCTCGGAGTACTTCTCGTAGAAGACCTTCAGCGCCATGCTGCGACCGCCGACCTCGACGCGGTACACCTCGCCCTGGCCGCCGGCCGCGATGAACTCCACGACCTTGATGTCCTTGTAGGTGTCGCCGGGGTTAAGCATGAGCGGGTTCCTCGCGTGCTTTGTGGGCCTTGGGCAGCGGTGCCTCGTTGTCCGGGACGGCGACGGCCAGCGTCAAGTTGTCGTCGCAGATCGGCGTCCCGTCCGTGTCTTTTGCCTCCGACAGCTGCCGTGCGACCTCGTCCACCGTTCGCTGCAGGTCGCCATTGAAGTGATCCCTGGCGGCGTCCACGACGCTCGCCGAGAACTCTCCGGGGTCGGGAATCCGATCAAAGACACCGTCGGAGCCGACGAACACCACATCGCCGGAGCACCGGCCGGTTGAGCCGATCTCCGGGTACCCCTGTACCG
>JABDQB010000489.1 GCA_013042495.1 Gemmatimonadota bacterium | reverse complement strand
GTCGAGCCCCGGTGACCTGGCCGAGCGTTTGATGGCCGCGCTCGAGGCCGCGGAGGCTGAGGGAGGCGACATTCGCGGTCGGCAGTCTGCAGCTCTCCTCGTCGTCGCGGCTCAGGCATCCGGCAGGCCCTGGCAGGATCGAGTCTTCGATCTGCGCGTGGACGACCATCGGGAGCCCCTGGTCGAGCTTCGTCGCCTGCTCTCGGTCGCGCGGGCCTACCATCACATGAATGAGGGCGACGAGCAGGTCACGCAGGGCAACGTCGATGCGGCGGTCGACGAATACGAGCGCGCCGAAGCTCTACTCCCCGGCGAGTCTGAGCCTATATTTTGGCACGCCGTGACCCTGGCGAGCGTGGGGAGGGTTGAGGAGTCGCTGCCCCTGTTCGCGGACGCCTACAGGCTGCGTCCGGAGTGGAGGGAGCTCGTCCCCAGGCTCGCTCCGGCTCGACTCCTGCCCGACGATCCGGAGATGATCAGCAAGATCGTGTCGGCGGGCGAGTGACCCGAGCAGGTCTAACGGCCCGACCGCCTCAGCTTGGGTCGTTGGACCCCTCGTCCAACTCGGGTAGCCGGCAGAAGTAGGCCAGTGTGCCGCCAATGCCTGTAATTAGAACCGCCAGTATGGCGGTCACCAGTACGTACATGAATCCCCCGTTGATCTTCTCTTCTCAAGCCGTACGAAAGGCCGAGTCCGGCGGACGAGTATGAGGTCGGCGGAACGCCCTGTCCAGAGCCAGCGAGGAGGCACTCCTCGAGAGTCTCGCACGGCGTTGCCCGGCGGGGGTCAACCGCATAACCTCCCGCCCGTCACCGGCCGTCGCCGGCCGCCGGGATTCTGAACCCGCGTATCAAAGATCGTGGAGGAGGTTTCGATGCATAGAACCGAGTCGTTTGTCCGCGAAGCGGAGCGCTGGAGCGCTCACAACTACGCGCCGCTTCCGGTCGTCATCGAGCGAGGCGAGGGCTGCTGGGTCTGGGACGTGGACGGCAACCGGTACCTCGATATGCTCAGCGCATATTCGGCCCTGAACCAGGGGCACCGGCACCCGGCTATCGTCCGGGCGCTCAGGGACCAGGCGGACCGCCTGACCCTGACGTCGAGGGCGTTTCACAATGACCGGATGGGCTCCTTCCTCCAGGCCCTCGCCGAGGCCGCGGGGTTCACTCGGGCCCTCCCCATGAATACGGGAGCCGAGGCCGTCGAGACCGCGATCAAGGCGGCTCGCAAGTGGGGCTACGAAGTGAAAGGTGTATCGGAGAACCGGGCTGAGATCATCGTCTGCGAGAACAACTTTCACGGACGCACCACCACGATCGTGGGCTTCTCATCGGAAGAGCAGTACCGCGATGGTTTCGGCCCGTTCGCGCCCGGATTCAAGTTCATCCCCCATGGCGACGCGGACGCGCTCGAGGCCGCGATCACGGACGACACGGTCGCGTTCCTCGTCGAACCCATACAGGGCGAGGGTGGGATCGTCGTGCCACCGAACGGTTTCCTGGCGCGGGCTCACGAGATCTGTCACGCCAACCGCGTACTGTTGCTGAACGACGAGATTCAGACCGGTCTCGGCAGGACGGGCAGGCTGTTCTGCGGGGACTGGGACGGAACGCGTGGCGACATCCTGATCGTGGGTAAGGCTCTCGGCGGTGGCGTGTACCCGGTGTCCGCCATCCTTGCCAACGATGAGGTGATGGACGTCTTCCACCCGGGCGACCACGGCTCGACGTTCGGAGGCAATCCGCTCGGTGCGGCCGTCGGCCTGGCGTCCCTTCGTGTGATCCTGGACGAGGATCTGGCGAACCGATCCGAGGAACTCGGATCGTGGTTCATGAATCAGCTGCGCCAGATCGACTCGCCGCATGTCAAGGAAGTGCGTGGCAGAGGCTTGATGATCGGCCTGGAGATCGAGGCGGCATCGGGGATGGCCAGGCCATTCTGCGAGGCCCTCAAGGAACGCGGAGTACTCTGCAACGACACGCACCACCACACCGTCCGCATCGCCCCCCCGCTCGTGATCGAGCGAGAGACCCTGGAAGGGTCACTTCCGGTCTTCGAGGAGGTCCTGCGGCCTGGCGTGGTGGCGTGACGGACCCGTCCTGACATCCAGATACTCGAACAGGCGCCGGAGGAACCTCTCCGGCGCCCGGGTCACCGGCCGCAGCTAGGGCTGCACGATGGTGGCCGAAACGATCGTGACCGCCTCGACCGGCACGTTCTGCATGCCGCCAGCATTCCCTGTCTCGACCACCGCGATCGCGTCGACAGTCTCCATGCCTTCGAGCACGGTGCCGAACACGGTGTAGCCCCATTCGTTCTGGCTCTGGGCGCCAAAGTTGAGGAACGTGTTGTCCGTGAGATTGATGAAGAACTGGGAAGATGCGCTGTGCGGATCGCCGGTCCGGGCCATGGCGATGGTGCCGCGAGCGTTGCTCAGGCCGTTGTCAGATTCGTTGCGAATCGACTCCCTCCCGCCATCACGCATCGCGAGATCCGCCTCGTGCCCACCGGCCTGGATCATGAAGTCGGGAATCACTCGATGAAAGACCAGACCGTCGTAATGTCCCCCCTCGACATACGCGAGGAAGTTTTCCACGCTTAGCGGCGCCTGATCGGGGTAGAACCCGATGAGGATACTCCCCATGCTCGTCTCGAGGAGAACTCGCGGTCCTTTGACTTCGGGCTGCTGCATGGTCTCGTCCTCTCCCACATCGGTTTCTATCTTCGATTCCTGCGACTGCGCGCAGGCCGCCACCGCGACCGACACCGCCAGGGTCGTCGTCTTCAGTACTCCGCTCTTGATCATCAACGGTCATCCTCTTCCCGGTTCAGGATTCTCTCGAACGTCTCACGATCGATGTCCCCTGCCTGCAGCTGGCGTAACCCCGACAGTTGCCGCCGGAGAATCTCGATCACGTCGTCCACAATTTCCTGGGCCGCCTCCTTGGAACGAGGCTTCCCAGCGTACTCCGAATAATCGATCGGCTTTCCAAACGCCAGCCAGATGTGCTTGAACAGTCGTGGAAACTTGCTGCCAACGGGCAGCACATCATGCAGGCCGTCAACGGTTACCGGCACGACTTTGGGCTGGTTCGCCAGCACCACGAACCCCGCTCCAGCTCGTCCGCTCCGTATTTCGCCATCTCGAGACCGGGTGCCCTCCGGAAAGAGCACCATCGTCCCACCCTTCGCCGCCCGGATCATCCGGTGCAACGCACGGCTGTCCCTGCGTCCCGCCTTCACCGGGATGCACTTCCAATTGTCCGCCCACCAGGCCCAGAAGCGGTTCCTGAAGAAATTCTCCTCCGCCGCCGGATTCCAGGGCGTCAGATAGGGCTTGAAGAGCGAGGGCCCGAGATAGGCTGCCGTTCCCACCAAGAAGCTGTCAATCATCGTCTGGTGATTCGACAGAAGCAGAACGTTGCGCTCCCGTGGCACGTTTCCCCGCCCAATCACGGTTGCCCGATTCAGCACATAGAACACCAGCCCCAGGAACAGCACCGTCACGTGCGTGGTCACGTAGCGGGTCAGCGGCCAGAAGAAGTGGAAGACCGGTCCCCTGTAGTCAGCCCTGTAGGGTTCACCCATAGGCCCCTCGTTCGCCGGGATCATCATGCTGCCCCAGAACCGGGGCTCCACAATATCAGCCGGCCCCGGGAATCCTGCCAGACGCGCTTTGCGCCAACACCCAAACCCTATCCGCCGGTACTCGCCTCACCTTACTCGGGATAGCAT
>JABDQB010000486.1 GCA_013042495.1 Gemmatimonadota bacterium | reverse complement strand
CACCATTCCTGTGCAGCCCCCGCTGTCGGCCGGTCTTCGTCTCGGGATGACCACCCTTCCCTATCCGTGGGATACTCGACTCGACCGGGTCGTCCAGGCCTACGGTTCCGAACTCGTTCGCTACCGTTGGACGAGCGCACGAACCTGGCTGGAAGAAGAGGACGCCGAGATCGACCGGACGCTGGCCGCCCGCGCGGACACGCTCTCCTGGCTGGGACTCTCGGTCGACAAATTCCCCGACGGGTTCAGCCGTCGCCGCTTTCTCACGGAAGCCCAGGCAGCCGAGGCAGACACGCTGGTCCAGCAGATCGCGCAGGAACAGCGTATCGACATCCTGCCGGATGTGATCGAGCAATACGCGGATCTCGAGCTGGAAGTCGATGGAAGCGGCCAGTTGAACAACCGGTGGCAAAGCTTCGACCCATGCACCATTAACGTCGGCCAGAAGTGCAACGCGGGAGCAGTTCCGTCGATCACTCCGGAGTTCCAGCTCCGGGCGCTGGCCCGCGGCACGGTCGCCGAGAGGTTCCACATCAACGTCGACTTCGACCAGACGCGCGAGTTCAACGCGACGAACGACCTGAACGTCTACTACGAGGGCAAGCCGGGCGAGATCCTGGAATTCGCCGAGGTGGGACAGGTCACGCTGCCGTTGCCGCGTTCCCAGTATCTGTCGCGCGGCATACCGGCCGGAAACTTCGGTTTTCGCGCCGATGCCCGCCTGGGCCCCATGACTCTGCGCGGTGTCCTGGCCGAGCAGGAAGGCAACGTGCTCGATCGAAACCTCACTCTCGATGTCGGCGGTGCGGGCGGCCAGAGTGCGGTACTACAGGATACCGAGACCGACCTCGACGACGCGGCCTACCAGACCGGACAGTACTTCTTCCTGGTCGATCCGCGGCAGATCCAGGGCTATCCATACATCGACGTCCTCGCTCTGGAGGGCCCGGAAGTGGCGGACAGCCTGCGACCCTCTTCCTCCGTGAAGCTGTACCGACATGAGGTTGCCTCCGGCGGCCAGCAGCAGAATGTCCAGGAGGGCATCATCCAGGCCCGCGGCCTGGCCGCGCGTTCTCTTCTAGAAGACGACCCCACCGTACCGGACAGCGTACAGTTCCTCGGGTTCTACAGTCCTCTAGTGGAGGGGGACGACTACATCGTTCACCGCAGCGGTCTGTGGGTCGCGATTCGGTCGCGCATTCAGCGGGGCGAGGCGTTGGCCGGTACCTACATCGCCATAAACGGAGACACGATCGGCGACTTCAACGCCGAGGACATATTCCGCGACCTGACGAATACGGGCACGGGTGAGCTGCCGGTCCTGGAGCTGTTCAAGGACGCCGAGACTCACCGCCCGGGTGGTGTGACCTGGGATCGCGAGATGCACAACATCTACCGCATCTCCAGCTCCAACGAAGTCGAGCAGGGCTCCGTCAGGCTCGTGGTGTCGCAGGGTCCGGTCGAGTCGGGTCCGGTCGTTCGGACGGCCAGCCAGACGGAGTACTCGTTTCTCGAGATCTTCGGCCTGGACGATCAACCGCGCGACGACGTTCTCGACTTCGGACGCATCTGGCGTCCGAGCTCGAGCGGGGAGTTCGCGGGGACGAACGTCCTGACGGGTGTGTACCTGGTGTTCAAGGCGCAGGAGCCTTTCAAGACCCCTCCGCCCATCCAGGACAACCGGGTTCCCGGGCTGCAGGGGCAACCGTTCCCGCTGGTCGCCTCCGACAAGAACACGGCGATCTACGACGAGCCGCTGGATCAGAATCGCGAGACGGCCTACCTGTACCGACTCAACTTCGAATTCCGAGCGCGTAGCACAGAGGCGCAGAGTTCCTTCTCCCTGGGAGCGATCGGCATCCGTCAGGGCAGTGAGCGGGTGACGCTGAGCGGACGCGACCTGGTGGCCGGTGAGGACTACACGATCGACTACGACATCGGCCAGTTGACGTTGCTGCGGCCCGGAGACCTGTTCGCCGGGGCCGAGAATCCCGAGTTGTCGGTCCGGTTCGAGCAGAAGCCGCTCTTTCAGGTCGGGACGAAGAGCATCCTCGGCTTTACCGGGGAGTACGAGTTGGGCGAGCACGGTAGAATAGGCATGGTGGGGATGTTCCAGAAGGAAGGGACCGTGCTCACGAGGCCCGAGATCGGTCTCGAGCCCAGCGGGGTGACTCTCGGGGGCGCGGTGGCGAACTTCGATTTCCCGTCGCGGGCGCTGGACAACTTCGTGAATAACCTGCCAGGGATTCGGACGGACCGCGAATCTCGCGTGAAGTTCTCCGGAGAACTCGCCGCCTCGAGTCCGACAACCAACCGGACCGGAACCACGTGGGTCGAGGACTTCGAGGTCGGAGAGGGGCTCCGCCTCGGCATGACCACGCGTGCCTGGCGCAACGGCTCTCTGGTGAGCCGGCCCGACGCGAGCGATGGCTTCCTGCCCGTTTCGCCCGGCCTCGACAATCAACTGGCGACCGTCTGGCAGTCCCAGTGGGACGACAACGGCACCCTGCGAGGCTCGTTGCTCGTCAATCAGATCGATCCACAGCTGAACGTTCTCAACGCGGGCACCCGCGAGACCGTGCTCTGGATCAACACGGCGGATCCTCCGGCGGGTGAGCCAGGTTGGTTCTCCATGACCACGGTCCTGTCGCAGACTGGAATCGACCTGACCACGAGCGAGTTCCTGGAGTTCTATGCGTCCACGACGGGCAATACGGATGAGAGCCTGGCACTGATCGTCGATATCGGTACGATCAACGAGGACGCGTACGTGGCCGATTCGCTCGGTAACCTCTCTGGCATCGGAGATCTCGATCAGGAGGTCGACCCGATCGTCGGGGTGTGGGGGAACCAGGATGATACCGGCCTGTGGGGCACCGGGTGCCGGTCAGAGACCAACGCGTCGGCCTGGCCGCTCGGGGATCCACGAGCGAATTGCACGAACAACAACGGCCTCGAGGATAGCGAAGACCTGAATCGCGACAACTTCCTGAACACGGACGAACGATATTTCCGCTACATCGTTCCGCTCACTCAGCCATCCAGGTACTTGAATCGGCCTACAGGCGGCGAGTTCGAATTCAACCTGTACCGGCTGCCTCTGCGTCTCCCGGATCTCCAGGAGAACACGAGCGGCAACGAACAGCAGAACGTGAAGCACGTGCGGATCACCTTGACCAGCGCGGTCGATGCCCGGGTGTTGCTGAGCCGAATGCAGTTCACCGGCTCACCCTGGCTCAAGCGAGCCGGGACCGGAAGTGTCACGGGCCCGATCGGCGATACGCCGGGCACCGCCGGGCAGGTCGCCGTTGGCCCGATCTCGACGGTGGACCGGGGCTACGTCTCTCCGCCCGGGATCTTCGACCAGGAGGCCGACAAGACTGATGAGTTGAATCTCTCCAGCGCCTCGATCAACGAGAAGGCCCTGCAGATCGTCTTCTCCGACATCCCGGTCGGCGAAAGGGTCGAGGTGTTCCGGAAGTTTACGGACCGACCGCGGGACTTCCTGCCCTACGGGCGCATGCGGGCCTGGAGCCTGGCGCAGGGGGATGACTGGGGTCCCGGAGGCAGCCTCCGGTTCTTCATCCGTATGGGGTTCGACGCCAACAACTTCTACATGTACCGGGTCCCGCTCGAGAACTCTCCCAGCCAGCCGA
>JABDQB010000484.1 GCA_013042495.1 Gemmatimonadota bacterium | reverse complement strand
GTGCTCACGACGATCAGGGTCTCTTCTTCCCCCCATACCCGGTCCAGGGCAGCGGCCACGTCCGCCGCGCTCGCCTCTCCAACGACCAGTGGGACGAGGCGGAACTCGCCGAGGGTCTCTTGCAGGAAAGGAAGGTGGACTTCCAGGCTATGCTCGGTGGCGTGAGCGTCGTCGCGGCAGCGCACGAACGGAAGCTCCTGGAGCGACAGCATCGCTCCGAGGTCCAGCGGAACGGGACCAAGAGGAGTCGCGAAGTACGCCGCAGAGCTCGTGGCAACACCACGAAACGACACGTGATGACTGGGTCCGAGGAGGACGACGCGTTGAATGTCTCGTCCCCAGGGGGCAAGCGAACCGTAGGCCGTCGCTGCCACCGGTCCGGAGTACATGTACCCCGCGTGTGGTGCGATGAGGGCCTTGGGTCTTTCCGATGGGCGAACGGAGACGGACTGCCGGGTGCACTCCGCCAATGCTTTCCGAAGGGCGGCCTCGCCCGATGGATAGAAGGTGCCCGCGACGGCGGGTTGGCGAATTCGCCCCTCATCCAAGACCTGTGTGTCGGCGTCCATCATTCCGCTCGCCGCTAGAGTCGATTGACCCATAAATCCGTCCGGCATTGCGCCGGCGGCCGGAAGTCATAGCCTTATAGACACAGCCGGCTTCCGCGCCGGGCGAAAGCGCCCGCATCAGACAGTGGAGAGATACAGACCATGCGACCCATATTCCATACCCGGCCATTCGCAGCGGTTCCCTGGGCCGTTGCCATATTGCTTGCCGCCGGCGCCTGCTCGTCCGGCGGGCCTATCTATACCTTCCAGCCCACGGATGTGCCCCTCCGCTACGCGCTGTCGAGCGAAGGTGGCAACGACATCGAGACGCCCGCCGGGGCGCAAGGGGCCACGTACAGCAGTCAGGCGACGATGACCATGGAGGTCGGCAATCCGACCGACGCTGGAACGCCGTTCACGATCACGATCGAGTCTATCGTCCTCGAAACGGGCGGTGACTTCGGCGGCACCACCATGGATCTGAGCGAGGACCTGGCCGGGAAGCCGTTCACGGGCACCATGGCGCCGGACGGATCGCTCACGTTTGCCGAAGTTCCAGAGTTCGCTCGGGACAATCTGTCGATCTCGGACATGCAGCGCGTCGTGTCGGCGTTGCTCTTTCCGCTTCCCCCAGGCGGTGACATGGCCATCGGAAGCTGGGCGCATCGGGTGACGCTGCCAATGGGTGGAGGCCTCGAAGGCGAGTCTGCGTACGACGGGATGATCTCGATGGCCGGGGATACGGTGTGGAACGGTATTCCGGCGACGCTGTTCGTCTCCGAAGGGGTCGTGCTGATGGAGGGATCGGGGCAGCCCCAGGGGGCCCCGTCCGAGATCGATCTAGTGAACGAGGTCGAGGCCCGCACCCTGTATTTCTGGGATCACGCTCGCGGTGTCCTGCTCGCCATCGAAGGATCCGGAGAAGGTGGGGGTGACATCTCGACGATGGGTTTCAGCATGCCGATGGCCGTCTACTCCCAGCTCTCGATCCAGCTGGTGCCGTAGACTCGGTACTCAGCCGTACCCCGCGAAAAAGAGGCCGCCCTCGGGCGGCCTCTTTCTCTTCCGGGAGTAGGCACAAAGAGAACGCTTCTACTCCTACTCCTCCGGGTCGAGAATGCTCTCGATTCGGGCCAGCGCGTCCTGCAAGTGCAGGCGGGTCATCCGGTTTGCGCCGGCGCCAAGCCGGTTCCGGATCTCTCGCTGCAGCAGTTCCAGTTCGCCCCGGACCACCGCCCTGATATCCGACTGAGGCAGATTGACGTTCGTGTAATACTCGTCCAGTCCGGGGAACGAGGAAGTGGGAGCGGACGGCCCGTCGCCGTTCATCAATTCGTCCAGGCGTTCCAGGTAGCCGCGCTGCAGGTTACGGCGGTAGGTACCGATCGCGCGCCCCGTGCGGAGCTCGGTCCATACGCCTTCCCTGGCGTCGCCCACCATCTCGGTCAGCGAGTACGTGCCGTCGCCGAATCGGGCCTCGGCCTCGATCAGCCTCTGCATGCGCCCGGTTTGCAGCACATTGTTGAGCACACCTACCTGCAGGCGCCGCATCCTCTCCACGGTACCGACGTTCTCGATCCTGCCGAGGATCTCCTCGTCGATCATCCAGGTGGGCGGTGTGAAGGCCTCGTCGGTGATGAACTGCATGGCCCGCCTCTGAGTTTCCGCCGGAACGGGTTCGTAGATCAGGCCGTCCTGGCCCTGGCGCCGCCGGGTGCGGACGACTCCGCCGATATTGGCCACGACGTGTCCCATATACCGATTCCACTGGCCCGTGAGCTGACCATACAGTTCTTCCAGTTCCGCCCAGTCTTCGCCCTCCTCGAACGTCCAGTCCATCAGGCTCGGCAGAATCCGCTTCAGGTTGGCGATCCCTAGCTCACCCGCCTTCATCGCATCCGATCCGATCGCCTCGGTGAGCGAGGTCGGGTCCACGGCGCTCGGGTTACCGAACCAGTACGTCGGGTCGTCCTCGCGCGCGCGAATCCACGCGTTCAGGGTCTCCATTTCCGCGTCGGGTGAGTCGGCGTCGAGTATTGGTCTGTACCCCCACATGATCGAGTAGTCATCGTACGGACCGACGCGAGGATCGAAGCAGGCTCCCTCGTCACCCGGCTGCGCCACGTAGTTGAAGCGGGCGTAGTCCATGATCGACGGAGCGACGCCCATCCGGCACACGAACCCGGGGGCCCGCAGTGAATCGACCGGGTAGGCCGAGCTGGCCTTCATGTTGTGCGGAAGTCCCAGCGTATGGCCGACCTCGTGCGCGGCGACGAACCGGATCAGCTTGCCCATCACTTCATCCGAAAACTTCACGGCGCGGGCCTCGGGGTTCGCGGCCGCCGTCTGGATCAGATACCAGTTGCGAAGCAGGTTCGCGACGTTGTGAAACCACCCGATGTCGCTTTCCAGGATCTCCCCGGACCGTGGATCGTGCACGTGCGGTCCGTACGCGTTCTGCACCTCCGACGGGAACCACCGGATCACCGAGTACCGGACGTCCTCCGGGCTGAATTCGGGATCTTCCTCGGCAGTCGGTGGGTCCTTGGCGATGATCGCGTTCCGGAATCCGGCCTGCTCGAACGCCTGCTGCCAGTCTTCCACTCCCGCCTTCAGGTACGGTCGCCATTTCTCGGGTGTGGCCGGATCGATCCAATAGACGATGGGTTCGACAGGTTCTACCAGCTCCCCCCTCAGGAACGCCGCCGTGTCCGCGGGCTCCAGGCGGTAGCGTGTGATGTACGTGCGCTCCACGACCTTATGATCGCTGCGACCGAAGTCAGCCTGCTGCACGCTGAAGAAGCCGACTCGCTCGTCGAACAGGCGAGGCTGCATGGCCTCCTCGGGAAGCAGGACCATCGACTGGTTCATTTCGACCGAGATGCTGCCCGTCGAAGCGTTCGATGGCGGTTCCTTGGCTTTGTACGTGAGGACATGGCGCACCTCGATGTTCTCTGGGAAGCTCTTGGTCCACTCGAGGTAAGAACGGTCTTTGTCCAGGCTGGAGACCTTGTAGTTCTCACGGACATAGGCGGGCAGTCCGAGGACGGGCACGTCGTCGGTGAACAGCTCGGTGGTCTCGATCACGATGGCAGAGCTGTCCGCGTTCCACGCCTCGATATCAAAGGCCGCTATGATCGGCTCGAAGTTCGAATTGCGAACGGCCTCGTAGATAGGCAGGGAATCGGCTGCCACGTTCTCGTACGATGCGATGCGAAGCAGCACCTGGTTCCTCAACTTCTGCCACCGGACGGTCTGCGTGTTGGTCTTCTCCCCGCCGTATCCGAGCGCCCGCGCGGTGCGGGCCCGCCGTGATACCAGGAGCATCTCCCGGTCCAGCATGTTGAGGGGGATCTCGTAGTACAGTTTCTCCTCCAGAGTATGGAGGACGAACAACCCCGAGTCCGACACGGTCTCGTCCGTCACGATCTCGGAGTACGTCTTCTCTTGGTCTCCGTTCGGCTTGGCGTCGTCGCTCTGGGCTCCGCGCGACCCGGCGGAGGCACAGCCCGCGGCTAGAACAGCGGCCAGGATGATGATCGACAGCGTACGCGCACTTCTCATGTCGCCTCGCGTGCTTGTAGGTATGAACCAGGAGACGGCCAGCGCCTGAAGCGGCGCAGGCAGCAATCTGCAACAAGAACACCCGGCCCGCATATCGAGTTTAGCGGACCGGGTGTTTCTGGTTTACCAGCCGTCGAAGACCTGGTGTGTCGAGTCGGGTCAACCGCCGGCCCAGCCGACCTTGAATCCAAGCCCGAGTGCGAACGTCGTGTACGCCTCGCTCCCTGGCGGCCTCTGATGCCGGACGAAGCCCGTGAGCGCGGCTCCCTTCGATACTGGAACCGCCGCCTCGAGCAGAAGATCGAACAGTGTTCCCGAGAGATCGTCTGACCGGTCACTGCTCACGCTGCCCGCGCCGACCAACGGCTGGACGAGCAGGCCCTTCGTGTTCTCCCAGGCGACCCCGGCGTAGATCCGGCCATCCTTGTCCGCGTGGCGACCGGTCTCGACCCAGTTCGTGCCTATGGTCTCGCCATAGCTCCCGGATGCCACGAGGCTGAGTTGCCGACCGATCGGGGCCTTGAGGCGCGTGAACACGATCCAGTCATCCCGGTCGAACCACCGGCCCAGATATCCTCCGACCGCGACCTGGGCGGCCCGCCGATCCTCGGAGAAGCGCACCGTTTGGGTGAGTCGGTAGACGTTCTGAACGAGACTGGACGACTCATCGATCGGTCCGAATTTCTGCGTTCGTTGGCCGAGATCGATCGCCGTCTCGAGCCGCTGGCCCGAACCGTAGGAGTATGACCCCCCGGCGTACCATCCGTCCCATTCGTCGGGCCCCCGAACGAGCTCCGGGCTGCGAGGCGCGAGCGAGCGATCCCAGCCGCCCCGCAACGAGACGGCCGGAGACAGCGATGCGTCGAACGCGGCCCGCCGTATTCCTCCTGATTCCGAATTTCCCGATGTGCTGCCGCCCCACAGGACTCCCGTCACGTAGCCTGGCGGACGTCCGAGGTCTTCGATCTCGGAAGTCAGCTCCTCCCGACTCGGATCGATCTCATGGGCACGCGCGAACGCCGCCGCCGCGTCATCCCGGCGGCCGTCTCCGGAGTAGGCTCGACCCAGACCGTCCCATGCGTCCGCGTCGCCGGGATTTTGCCGGGTGGCGAACTCGAACCACGTAATGGCCTGTTCGGCTCTTCCCTGGGCCAGCAATGCTTCGCCCAGCCCCTTCTGGGCGTCGGCCCGTCGCGGGGAAATGCCAAGGGCTTCCCGGAAGCTCTGCTCGGCCGCCGCCGGGTCTCCCGCTTCCAGGCTCGCCTGTCCCGCCTGGATGGCGGTGAGCTCCGCCGTCTCCGCCGCTGGTGTGCGATCCGGCCCCGCCGCCGTGACACCGGCCGCGGCGACACCTGCCGCCTCGGCGCTCGGAGAAGCGACCTGTACCGGGAGGGAGGCGAGCACGGTTTCACCGGCTCGCACCTCCCAGGTCGAGACGCCGGACGGAAGCTCGCCTACCACCGGCATACCGGCCGTTCCATCTGCATCCGTAGCTGCCGTACCTAGGACAGGAGCGGCCGGATCAGCGCCGGCCACCAGGTCCAGCTCGACTCCGGTGACGAGGTTTCCGAAACGGTCCCGAACCGTGATCTGCAATTCGGGCGGCTGCTCTCCGGCCTCCAGCTCCAGCGAGGGTGGGTCGATGGCGGCGACCATGGCCACGTCCGCAACGGTGGTCACCGTGATGCGCGTGGGGCCCTGAAGGTCTACACCTGAGACCGATACCGTGTAGCGAGTCGCGCCGATCCGCTCGCCGGCCGGGATGCTGAAGAAGGCCCTCCCCCTGGCGTTCGTGGTGCGCGAGAGCCGGGTGCCGTCCCCGACTCCACCGGATCCGGCGAGGATCACGGACTGACCGCCGAGCGGAGCGCCACTTCTGGATAGATCGACGGTCACCATGGCCGTGTCACCGGCTCGCACCGTCGCTCTCGACGCGTTGAGCGCGATCCGCACCGCCTGTGCATCCCGCGCGCACTGCTGGGCGGCGGCGATCAAGTCTTCGCTCGCTCCGAGGTTTCTCAGATCGTTCCAGTCTCCCGCGGTAGGCTCGAAGCTCAGGCACCGATCACGCACCGTGCTCAGCTTCTCGCCCGGTGAGTCCGGAGAAACGACCACTCGCACGAGTTCGCTCTTGCTGAGCCCCGTGTCCTGCGCGGCAAGCTCGCGCGGCAAGGTCATCGCCACGGATAGTGTCAGGGCGCAGCATATCGCGATCGCCAGGCCGGACGACCGAGATCGGCCGGCCCCCGAGATCATCGCCGAGGCGCTCATGGCCCCACCACCCTGAGCCCGGTCGGCGCAGCTGGTGGAATCGTGTCCTCCGAGGGGAAAGTCGTGACACTCACGTCCTGGCTCCGCCCTCCCTCGATCTCTTCACCGTTGACCGCCGAGATGGAGTACACGTAGGTCGTGTTCTGCTCCAGTCCTGAGTCGGCGAAAGAAGTTTGCGTGACGCTGCCGATCATCGAGCCGTCACGATATATAATATAGCGGTCCACTCCCGATTCCGGGTCCTCCGACGCCGTCCACGTCAGGTTGACCTGCGTCTGGCTGATGGCTTCGGCCGTGACATTCGACGGCGCTGTCGGGCCGCTCCCGTCCAGGGTCGTTGCCGTGGCCGGATCGCTGAGGCCTCCCTGGAGGCCGTCCCCGTTCGTGGCCGATACCCGGTATTCGTACTCGGTGGCGGGCGCGAGTCCCGAGTCCTGGTAAGTAGTATCCGTCGTGGTCGCGACCTCCATCCCGTCCCGGAAGACCTTGTAAGACGCGATCCCCGATTCCGGGTCGTCGGCCGCCGACCATAGAAGGTCGATTCGGTCCGTTGCGGTCGCTGTAGCCGTCAGATCGGTGGGAGTCGTGGGACCCGGTCCCTCGAAGGTCCGGGCGCTCACCGTGGCACTCGGCTGACTCTCGAGCCCCCCGCCGTTCACCGCCACGATGTAGTAATCGTACTCGGTGGCCGGCGAGAGTCCGTCGTCCTGGTAGACGGTTTGCGCCGTGGTGCCGATTTCCGATCCGTCGCGGAACACCCGGTACCCGAGGATACCCGTTTCCGGATCATCCGACGCCGTCCAGGAAAGGTCGATCCGCTCCGTTCCCACCGGCGTCGCCGCCGGGTTCTGTGGTGCCGTCGGTGGCGTGGCATCGAAAGTCGTTGCCGTGGCCGGGTCGCTGAACTCGCTCTCGAGCCCATCTCCGTTTACCGCTCGCACCCGGTACTCGTATTCCGTGGCCGGGCTGAGCCCGGAGTCGCTGTAAGAGGTCTGGGCGGTCTGACCGACCTGCGAGCCATCCCGAAAGATCCGATAGCCCGCGATTCCCGATTCAGGATCCGACGAGGCCGTCCAGTCCAGGTCGATTCGATCCGTTCCGGCAGCCGTAGCCACCAGGTTGGTCGGAGTCGTCGGCCCACTCGCATCCAGCGTGGTGGCTGAGTCCTCGTTGCTCAGACCGCTCTCGAGCCCCTCGCCGTTGACCGCGCGCACCCGGTAATCGTACGTAGTCGCCGGACTGAGGCCGCCGTCCTCGTAAGTGGTCTGGCTCGTGGTCGCGATCTCCGTCCCGTTCCTGTATACGCGATATCCGACCACGCCGGTCTCCGGGTCCGCGGACGCCGCCCAGGTAACCTCGATCGTCGTCGTCCCGGTCGTTGTGGCCGAGAGGTTCGCCGGAACCGTAGGTGGTGTCCCGTCCAGCGTCGTGGCCTGGGCGGGTCCACTGGGTCCGCTTTCCAGTCCTTCGCTGTCGAGCGTCGTGACCGTGTAGGTATAGGTCGTGAAGCCTTGCAGACCGGTGTCCCGGTATGTCGTGGTGACACCGAGGGTCGCTACCGGAGTTCCGTTGCGGGTAACCCGGTATCCGATGACGTCACCGGCGGTCGAGGCTGTCCACGACAGATCGATCTCCGATGCGCTCACCGTGGACGCGGCGAGGTTGGTCGGTGGCGGCGGCGGCTCCGGATCCAGCGTGCTGACGTTCTGGGGGCTGCTCGAACTACTCTCGTAGCCGTCCCCGTTGAAGGCACTCACCCTGTACGTGTACGTAGTAGACGCTGTGAGGCCAGTGTCCGAGAAGCCCGTCACAGGCGAGCGGCCCACCTCGACATTGTCCCTGTAGATGGCGTACTCGGACACGCCCGTTTCATCGTCGGTCGCAGGATTCCAGGTGAGATCGATCTGAGTGGTGCTGACGGCCGAGCCGGTCAGTCCGTCGGGCTTCGTCGGAGGACTGTCGTCCAGCGTAAACTCACTGACCGTATTGCTCGGGCCGGATTCACTCCCGAACACGGTGGCCGTGACGAAATAGTCGTATTCGGTGAACGAGTCGAGGCCCGTGTCCGAGTAGCCCGGGCTTCCGAGGCCCGTCACGATCGGGCTTCCGTCACGGTACACGTTGTAGGTGGCGAACACGCCGGTCCCGGTCCACGTGAGATCGATCTGCGAACCTGAGACGCCCGTCGCCGTGAGGTTTGACGGGGGTGTCTGGGCCCTGGCTGGCGCTGCGCCCAGGAGCCCGGCGAGCAGGAGCAGCCCGACCAGACCGGCAAGGCTCTCGCTCCACGAGCGCCCACGCGGTCGCTGCGCGTTCACGGTCCCACCTCGACGGCGAGCGGGTCGGAGAACTCGCTCTCGTTTCCGATTTCATCGACGGCGGTCACTGCGAAGAGGTAGTCGCCCGCCTCCAGGCCGGTGACCTGGTAGAGGGTGCCGGCTCCGACCTCGATCATCACGCCGTCAGCCTCCGTCGGAGGATCCGGCGTGTAGTACAGCCGGTAGCCCGCCAGGTCTTCAAGTGGCCGACCCACGGAGTCGGTCGTGGGCGCCGTCCACTCCAGGGTCACGGAGTATCGATCCGTGGGATGCGTGGGTGGTCCGCTCTCCGGTCCATCCGGGGTGCAAGAGGACACGGATACGAGCGCGATCGCACAGGCCACCAGGGCCCGGCCTATCCGGTTGTTGCGGTCATGCCACATGAAAGCTGTCGTCCGTTTGCTCGCCGCTACACGGCGGAAGCCACTATTAGTCCGGTATTGGCGAGAAATGGCGCAAACGCCACAGCGCGCCACCGGAGCGGGCGTGGCCTAAGGAAGCAAGGTTCCTGCCACCCCACGGCCGTATAGTAGGGGTCGCAGCGGCGTCCTCGCGAGGCGGGTGGGCGTTGTGCGGGATTAAGGGCTCACGACCCGCAACCCGGTGGGTGGAGCCGGGGGAGTGACGTCCTCCACGGGCTGCGTAGTGGCACTGATCTCCGTGCTTCTCGGGCCCTGGATTCCTGCCGCATCGAGGCTCGCCACCGAGTAACGGTACGTCGTAGCGGGTTGCAGGCCGGTGTCCACGAAAGCCGTGCCGACGACCGACCCGAGCAACGAATCGTCCCTGAATATCCTGTAGCTCGCCGCGTCGTCTCCCGGGCTGGTCCACGCCAGGTCGATCTGCGAAGAGCTGATCGGAGTCGCCGTAAGATCCGTGGGTGCTGCAGGTCCTTCGACCACGAGCGTCGTAGCCGACGCCGCGACGCTGAGGTCGCCTTCGAGCCCTTGGCCGTTTACGGCCGAGATCCGGTACTCGTATGTCGTCCCCGACGCGAGGCCCGAGTCCTGGAACTCAGTTCCGGCCGGCGTGGCGATCTCGGATCCGTCCCGATAAACCCTGTAGTAGGCGATTCCTGACTCCTCGTCCGTGGAGGGGGACCAGGACAGTGACACACTCTCGGCGGAGACCGGCGTGGCGGCCAGGTCCTGCGGCAC
>JABDQB010000483.1 GCA_013042495.1 Gemmatimonadota bacterium | reverse complement strand
TCGCTCGTGCATCCGCGCGAGGTCTTCGCTCCGGCGATCGCCCACGCGGCGGCCAGCGTGGTGCTGGCCCACAACCATCCGAGCGGCGATCCGGATCCATCCCCGGAAGACCTGGAGGTAACGTGGCAGCTCGTCGAGAGCGGGCGCCTGCTGGGCATTCCGGTGCGTGACCACATCGTCATCGGAGACGGACGGTTCATCAGCTTGCTGGAGCGGGGACTGGTGCCCGGTGTGGGCCCGGAGGCGGCGGTGCGAAGCCGCAGCCGGTCCGGATCCTGAACCGCGCCGGCTTTGCATGGCACGCGAGTTGCTCTCTATGTTTGCATTCGCAGCGTCCCGCGCCGGAAGGCCGGATCGGGGCAACTCGCTGCCCCGCAGGGGTATGCGGAGGGGCACTCGTTATCTCTAAGGGAAGCCGTGGCCACGAAGTCGACGGAGGTCAAGCGGAAGGACGACTCCTCCCCTCCGGGGGACTGGGCGATGTCCATCCTCCCACCGGAGTTCCTCGAAGCGATCGCGGGCAGCGAGGATCGCCTGGACCTCGAGCTCCTGGCCCTGGCTTTCCAGTACGCGAGCGACAAGCACGAGGGTCAGAAGCGCAGCTCGGGCGAGGACTACATCACCCACTGCGTCCAGGTCGCCACGATCCTCGGGGAGATCCACCGGGACACGGTGAGCATCGCCGCTTCGCTGCTGCACGACGTGGTGGAAGACAGCCGCACGACGGTGGAGGAGATCGAGCGCGAGTTCGGCAGCGAGATCGCGACGATCGTGGACGGCCTGACGAAGATCTCGAGGGTAGAGATCCGGTCCCTCGCCGAGCGTCAGGTGGAGACCTACCGCAAGCTTCTCCTCTCGATGGCGCGCGACGCGCGTGTAATCATCGTCAAGCTCGCGGATCGGCTCCACAACATGCGTACGCTGGAGCACCTTGATCCGGTCAGTCAGCGGCGGATCGCTCTCGAGACACGTGACATCTATGCACCCCTGGCGCACAGGCTCGGAATGGCCCGCGTGCGCTGGGAGCTGGAGGACCTCGCGTTCAAGTTCCTCGAGGCCGACGAGTACCGTGCGGTTGCCACCACCGTTTCGGACAATCGGAGTGAGCGGGAGAGCCTGATCGCGCAGATGGTCGCGCCGCTGCGGGAGGAACTGCGGGCGGCCGGCCTCGAGTGCGAGGTGGAGGGCCGGGCCAAGCACCTGTGGTCCATCCACCGGAAGATGGCCAAGCGCGAGCGACCCTACGAAGAGATCTACGACGTCCTCGCGGTTCGGGTGGTCCTACCGTCGGTGCGAGACTGCTACCACGCCCTGGGCGTGATCCACAACAAGTGGACGCCGCTCACGGAACGATTCCACGACTACATCGCGACGCCGAAATCCAACCTGTACCAGAGCCTGCACACCACGATCTTCGGGCCGGGCGGACGTCTGTACGAGATCCAGCTGCGCACGGAGGACATGCACCGTACGGCGGAGCTCGGTATCGCCGCGCATTGGCGGTACAAGGAGAGCCGGGACGGCGACGAGGTCGATGAGAAGCTCACCTGGTTCCGCCAGGTCCTCGAGTGGCAGCAGGAGACTCGGGAACCGGAGGAGTTTCTCGAGTTCCTGAAGATCGACCTGTTTCAGGACGAGATCTTCGTGTTCACTCCGGCCGGAGACGTGAAGCAGTTGCCCAAGGGCGCCACGCCGATCGACTTCGCCTACGCCGTGCACACCGAGGTGGGGACACGCTGTTCGGGCGCGAAGGTGAACGGCCGGATCGCTCCGCTCTCGCGCGCCCTGCGCAACGGAGACACGGTCGAAATCCTCACGTCGGATGCGCAGACGCCTTCCCGCGACTGGCTGGGGTTCGTGCAGACGAGCCGGGCTCGCCACCGGGTGCGACAGTGGATTCGCCGGGAAGAGTACGACTCCTCCGTCCGGTTGGGTCGGGAAATCCTGGCGAGGGAGTGGCGTAAGAAGCGCCTCAAACCGACGGACGAACAACTCGACAAGGCAGCTAGGGCGCTGGGAGTAACGGACGGCACGGACGGACTCTTCGCCGCGGTCGGGCGGGGGGACTTCGGCATGACGAAGGTCATGCGGGCCGTGTTCCCGGAGGACTTGCCGGACCGGGAGAAGGAGGACCACCCGCTCTCGAAGTTCGTGAAGAAGGTGTGGCGCGAACCGAAGGGTGTGCGGATCCAGGGTATGGACAACCTGATGGTTCGTTATTCGCAGTGTTGCCAACCAGTTCCGGGTGATGAGGTCATCGGATACATCACCGTCGGCCGCGGCATCTCGATCCACCGCCGTGACTGCCCGAATGTGTTGAACCTTCCGGATCTGCCGGAGCGGCGGATCATGATCGATTGGGATGACGAGGGGTCCCAGCGGTTCCTGGTCCGCATCGTCATGGAGGGCACCGACCGCCACGGTCTGTTCGCCGACATCGCCCGCTCGATCAGCGACACGGGCACCAACATCCAGTCGGCGGACATCAAGTCCACCGAGGGCGGCATGACGGGGCAGTTCGTGGTGGAGGTCGAGAACCTCGCTCACCTCAAGAAGGTGATGCGCCAGATCAGGCGGGTGAAAGGTGTCATCAGCGTGGAGAGGAAGGAGAGCTTCGGCGACAGCGACCTGACTCTCGAGGTCTAGCCTCTTCTCCCCGCCGTCACTCCGACTGGCGTGCGATCTCCCCGTCGACTTCGGCGACCTGGGCCTCGAGGTCTGCCATCAGGTCCATCGATCGCTGCGTTCCCGGATCGATGCGCAGCATCGCCGCCACCACGCTGTCGCGCAGCGACGCGAATGCCTGCACGACCGCGGAATCCTGAAAGGCCCTGTCCACGACCGGCCTGAGGCTACGCTCCACCTCCGCCAGA
>JABDQB010000478.1 GCA_013042495.1 Gemmatimonadota bacterium | reverse complement strand
CAACCACTCCCTGGAACCTGTGGACGTTCGGTGCGGGCGCCATCTTTTCGATCGGCCGATCATCGTTCACCGCCGGTCTCACGTACAAGTTCGGCGGACGCGACAACATCGGACGGTACGACCTGATCCCGGGTGAGGATTCGGATGACGAGATCCTGGCCACGGACACCGACGGGAGCTTCTGGCGTCTCACCCTCGTCCTCGGTTTCAAGCTGGAGTTCGCCCCCGACCTGTGAGGCTACTCGTTGCGCCTTGCGTCCCATCGTGGCATCCCGCTCGCGGTTCAGAGGGCAGTGACGGGAGCCACGTGAACCGTAGACTACCCGCCTGAAATTCTATAACCTGCATGTTCCCAAGTATATAGCTCTGACCAAGTGTCGATGCGGACACCGTTCGCGCTGCCCCCTGGCTTTCAGGTCCCGCTCTTGCTCCTCTTACGGCCCGAGGGTCGTGAAGGAAGACTGAACCCGAGAGGCGACTGAAGTGCGGGTCCTGCACATACACAGCGGCGTGGGACACTCCGGCGGTGGCGGCGGCATTGCGATGCAGCGGTTGCACCGGCGTCTGCTCAGACTCGGTGTGGACTCCAAGATCCTCGTGCTCCAGGACGCGGGCTTCGGCCCCGACGTCTCACGCCTTCCCCGCGTCGAGTATCTGTCGCTCGAGCGTCGGATTCGCGCGATCACGGGTCGCCTCGGCCTCAACGACATACACCGGCTCGGGTCGTTCCAGCTGGATAAACACACGTTCTATCAGAACGCGGATATCGTTCATTTTCACTGCCTTCACAGCGGCACCTTTTCGTACCTGGCCCTCCCGAAGGTGGCGGCGGCGAAGCCTGTGGTGCACACGCTGCACGACACGTGGGCTCTTACAGGCCACTGCGGCTACAGCTACGACTGCGAGCGGTGGAAGACCGGATGTGGGGATTGTCCCCATCCCGAGGAGAACCCGGCCATCGCCCGTGATGCGACTCGTCTCGAGTGGCGAATGAAGACGCGGGCTTTCATCAAGGCGGACGTTCAGCTGATCAGCAAGTGCGGCTGGACGACCCGAATGTCGAAGGTGAGCGCTCTGCGTCACCTCCCGTTGACGGAGATTCCGTACGGCGTGGACACGCGAGTGTACCGGCCCCGTGGCCGCGCCCGTAGTCGCGAACTGCTCGGACTTCCGGCGGACCGGTTCGTCCTCATGTTCTCTGCGCAGAACCTCGCGAATCGCCGAAAGGGCTCCGACCTCTTGATTCGCGCCCTGAAGGGACTCCCGGCTGACATGGCCGCGCGCACGATCCTGCTCACCATGGGAAAGCGAGGGGCGGAATTGGCGCGCGGCACGGGGCTTCCTGTTCGCGACCTGGGCTACCTGGCCGACGATCACTTCAAGTCGATCGCGTACTCCGCCGCCGATCTACTCCTGTTTCCGACCCGGGCCGACGTCTTCGGACTGGTCTCGATCGAGAGCCAGGCCTGCGGAACTCCGGTGGTTTCGTTCCGTGTCGGGGGCGTTCCGGACCACGTTCGACCGGGGGAGACGGGCTTTCTCGCCGAGCCGGAAGACGCGCTGGGCTTTCGCGACGGGATCGCTCTTCTTCTGCAGAACGAAGCAGGCCGCCTTCGAATGTCCGGCACCTGCCGAAACTCGGTACTACGGGACTACGACCTCAGCCTGGAGGCCGCGCGACACGCCGACCTGTACGAGGCGATGCTGTCCCGCCGCTGGCCATCTCTCGGGCGTTCGGAGCCGCCGCTCGTGCCTCCGTATCCAGGACACGAGGACTCGGACGATCTCCCGGAGCACCGGCCGGTCCAGCCGGACTCGGAAGAGCGCCGTCCGGTTGCCCAGGGCTTCGAAGCGGACTAGCGTCAGACGAACGGTTCAGAAAACGCCCCGGATGCGGACGGAAGCCCATGTTCGAGCACGTACTCGTACCCGTCGACCTTACCGACCGGAACCGCCGTGCCCTGGAGGCCGCCGCGCGCCTCGCCGGAGATGAAGGTGAGGTCACGCTGCTGCACGTGATCGAGACTCTCGACCTTCCATTTGACGAGCTGGAAGACTTCTACCAGCGTCTGCACGACAGGGCGCAGGCGGAGATGGACCGGATGGCCGAGCCGCTCTCGGTCAGCGGCGTCTCGGTGATCCAGAGGGTCTCGTACGGGAACCGGTTGCGAGAGATCCTCGGGCACGCCCAGGAGAACACCACGGATCTGATCGTGATGAGTTCGCGTCGCCTGGAGGCCGCCGAGGGACCCGCGAGCCTCGCCACCCTGAGCCACCAGGTGGCCATCCTTTCGCAGGTTCCCGTGCTCCTGGTCAAATAGTCGTGCGTTTCGCGGACCATGGAACCTGATTCGCCCCTGTCGTACAACATTTTCGCTGCGAAATGCGACGACCCGGTCGCTACTCCCTGCACCATCCTCCACTGATTGTCGGGGCGAAGGCCCTGATTCGGACGATTCCGTGCGACACGGCGCTCAGTTTTACACCTTGTAAACAACGATATTACAATGTGTTATGGCGATATCGCCGTGGCTGGCTTTCGTCGCCCGGAGCGCGAGCACGATTCTCGCCCCTCGATCCGCTCGACAAGGCACGTCAAGAACAGCCGCCGATCGGGTGGAAATGCCAGGAGTCGAGACATGATCCACAGCGTATGGGCAGGGTGCCGGACACTGCGCGAGAAGATCCGCGGACAAGGCGGTTCGGTACTCGTCGTGGTGGCGTCCGGTATGTTGGCGCTCACATCCGTCGTCGCCCTGGCGATCGACGTCGGTCTCATGACGACCGCACGCCTGGAAGCTCAGCGCGCCGCCGATGCGGCGGCACTGGCCGGTGCGGGAGCGTTCGTCGCGTCGCCCGGCAATGAGGGCCTGGCCCGCGTGCTGGCGGCCGAATACGCGGCCCGCAACGCTGTGAGATTCGAGTCGGTGACGTTGCTCGAGGACGACATCGTGATCGACACCGATGCTCTCACCGTCGAGGTCACGGTGTTTCGCAACCGCGACCGGGGGAACGCCATTCCGACCTTCTTCGCCCGCGTGTTCGGTGTACAGGACGTGAACATCGCAGCTACGGCGACGGCCGAGGCAGCTCCGGCGGGCGGGATCCAGTGTCTTCTTCCGGTGGCCATACCCGATCGTTGGTTCGAGGCTGGCGGTGAGGGTAACGACCCGGACGAGTTCGACCCAGAAGAGGGCGATTACTACATCCCGTGGGCGCAGCCGGACACGGATCCCCCCGTCTTCAACGACGCCTTCACCGGCTACGCGCAGAGCGACCTCGGGACGCGGATCGAGCTCACGAGCAACAAGGCGAACGCCGGCATGAACCCGAGCTGGTACTACCCCTGGCGTCCGCCGGGCCAGATGGGGGCGAGCGACTTCCGGACAAACGTCAACAGCTGCGTCGATCCGACCATTTCGTTCTTCATCGGCATCGAGGTGGATACCGAGCCCGGGAACATGGCTGGCCCCACGATGCAGGGATTCAAGGACCTGATCGATCAGGACCCGACGGCCCGCTGGAACTCGACCATGAAGTGCGTGGTGAGCGACGGCTATCAGGCCAGCAGCGACGCCACGAAGTGCCGCGGCAGTGTCCGAATTCGTCCGGTGCCGCTGTTCGACCCGACGGAGGAGCCGGATCTGGGCTCGAAGCCTTTCAAGTTCACCAACTTCGCCGGCATATTCGTCGAGGACATCTCGGGTAAGTCGGTAAACGGTCGCTGGCTGGGATACACGGGGATCAAGCCCGCCAGCCCTGACGAGGACACGACGGCCGGACCCCTGTTCAAGGTGCTTCGTCTGATCGAGTAGCGGCAGGGGCGGTTTCACCCGCGACTACCTGGCCGACTGCATACATCACCGGCCGTCCCGAGATCGTGCCAGGGGCGGCCGGTTTTCTTTGCCTCGAACTGTCATTTCGGGCACTCCTCGGACGTTGTTGGGTAGCGGACCGGGTGCACCCCGTGCACGCCCGACTCCCGCAGAGTCGGTTCATGGCGGGCGGATTCACCCGGAGGGCGGGTCCCGATGAAGTCCGAGGACTTCCAGGCGGTCTACCGCGAATTGTACCCCTCACTGTCCCGGTATGTGCACCGGTTCACGGGGGACACGGACGCCGCGGCGGACATTGTCCAGGACGCCTTCCTGCGCCTGTTGGAGCACGATCTGCCCAGG
>JABDQB010000474.1 GCA_013042495.1 Gemmatimonadota bacterium | reverse complement strand
CGGTAGATCACGACCCGTCTCGCCCCCCCCAACGGCTGCCTTCCCGTGCTCAGCGACCGCTGACTGCGTTACAGTCCCGTTACGGTGCCTTTACGACAGGTTCACCCTGCCCATCCAGTTTCCGGCCATCGAGGTTCGCACGAGTCTATTGCGAGCCGACACTTCCACAGGAGGCGGGAGATGAGACGGGTCGCGGGTGTGGCCGTCACGACGGCGTTGCTGGCGCTGGGCGTGCCGGCGCAGGTCAACGCGCAGGAGAGTGACAATATCTCTTTCAAGACTAAGGCCCTCGAAGTCAGTTTGGGCGGACGGGTGCAGCTCCAGGCGGGCACGAGCTCGTGCAGCGAGTTCCCGATTCCGGGTGATTCCGCCTGTGAGGAGCAGGTACCAGCGACAGATCTCTTCCTGCGTCGTGCTCGACTGACGTTCACCGTCAAGATCAACGACAAGATCGACTTCCGCATCCAGCCGGACTTCAACAAGGTTGACAAGGTCGGACTCAAGGACGCGTGGGGACGGTTTACGTTCAGCAAGGCCTTCCGACTCAAGGGCGGACACTTCAAGCGACCGTTCGATGGCTTCGTGCTCGTTTCGTCCACCCAGACCCTGACCGTGGAACGGGAACTTGCCATCCGGGGAATCGACGGGCTGCTGGTGCCCAACATCACGAGTTTCACGACGGCGTTCGACCTGTCGGACCGCGACATCGGCCTGGAAGCCAGCGGCTCCACGAACAACGGCGTGTTCTCGTACTGGGCGGGCGTGTTCACGGGCGACTCGGATCTCAAGTTCCAAGACTCGAACAACGAAAAGCAGTTCGTAGGCCGAGGACAGGTCAAGCTCGGAGCCGGCCCCAAGGACCTGAAGATCGCGGCGGCGCTGGCGGCCACGGACCAGGGATACGAGACCGTGACGGAAGGGCTGCAGGGTCGCTACCACTACAACTACGAGCTGTTCGCCGACTGGGGCGACTTCACGGATGGACCGCACGCGCAGCTCGGCTTCGTGTTCGGAGACAACCCGTTCCAGAACCGGGCGGGGGATGACATCGACCTCGCGTCCGGCGAGGACTTCGCGAAGATCTCCAGCTGGCAGGCGATCCTCTCGTGGAAGTTCCCGGTAGGATCGGGCGACATGGCCGTGGAGCCGATATTCCGGCTGTCATACGCTGACGTCAACACGGACCTGAGCGACACCGAAGTGTGGGGATTCACGCCGGGCGTTCAGATCTTCTTCTACAAGAGAAACAAGCTGGCCCTGAACTGGGATATCGCGAGCCCGACGTTCGATGGGCTCCGGAGCGAGAATTCGTTCAAGGCGCGGCTCCAGTTCCACTTCTAGTGATTCAGCAACCGCCGGCTGGGAAGCGGTCGGCGATGGTCACGACGATCGGATAGACGGTCGTCCGAAGACACAAGTGAGGAGACAGGGATGTACACCAAGAATCTGATTCGTGCGCTGTCCGTTCTGACGCCACTGGCACTGCTGGCCTCCGGATGCGGCGGCGGAAGCGACCAGGATTCCGAAGAGGCCGGCCTGAGCGGCATGGTCGCCATTGACGGCTCGAGCACCGTGTTCCCGATCTCCGAAGCGATGGCCGAGGAGTTCCAGATCGCGAATCCGGGAGTCCGGGTCACGGTCGGCATCTCGGGCACCGGTGGTGGGTTCAAGAAGTTCTGTGCCGGAGAGACCGACATCAGCGACGCGTCGCGCCCGATCAAGCCGACGGAAATCGAACTGTGCGCCGAGAACGGCGTCGAGGCTATCGAGATCCCTGTCGCCTGGGACGGCCTCACCGTCGTGCGAAACCCGGCCAACGACTGGGCGACCTGCATGACCGTAGACGAACTGGCGCGCCTGTGGCAGCCGGGAAGCACGATTCAGCGCTGGAACCAGATCCGATCCGATTGGCCCGACGAGGAAATCGTGCTCTACGGCCCCGATACGGATTCGGGCACGTTCGACTACTTCACCGACGCCATCGTCGGTGAGGAGGACGCGAGCCGCGACGACTACACGGCGAGCGCGGACGACAACGTGCTCGTCGTGGGCGTGGAAGGGGACGCGGGCTCGATCGGGTACTTCGGGTTCGCCTATTACGAGGAGAGCTCGGACCGACTGGGTGCGGTGGCCGTGGACAACGGCGCCGGCTGCGTAGCGCCGTCCCGGACGACGATCGAGAACGGCACGTACGCGCCGCTTTCACGCCCGATGTTCATCTACGTGAAGCCGAACGCGCTGGCCAAGCCCCAGGTGCGTGCTTTCGTGGAGTTCTATCTGAACAACGCGACGGCATTGGTACCGGAGGTCGGATACGTGCCGTTCTTGGACGAGCGCTATGAGGAACTCCTCGGTGGTTTGCCGGCGGGGATGTAGTCTCGCCACATGCAGACTGAAGCCGAACTGACGTCACCATCGGGATCCGGGGGGCCGCCTGGCGGCGCCCCCCGGTCTGCGGTGACGCTGGACCTCAGACACCGGGCGAGCCGGCGCTGGGGCGAGCGTGTCATCGCCCTCCTGTTGTTCGGATGCGGCCTGATTTCGGTACTGACTACAGTCGGAATCGTGGTCGTGCTGGTTACCGAGTCCGCCGGGTTCTTTCGTGAGGTCCCGATCGCTGAGTTCCTGACCGGGACTCGATGGTCGCCGATGTACTCGGAGCAGCATTTCGGAATTCTGCCACTCCTGAACGGAACGCTGCTTATCGCGGCCGGCTCCATGCTGATCGCGCTTCCGGTAGGGCTCACAAGCGCGATCTACCTGAGCGAGTATGCGTCGCCGAAGGTGCGGGCCGTAATCAAGCCCATTCTCGAGGTGTTGGCGGGGATTCCCACCGTCGTATACGGCTACTTCGCTCTCACGTTCGTCACCCCGTTCATAAGAATGGTCTTCCCGGGCACCGGGATCTTCAACGCTGCCAGCGGCGCCATCGTCGTCGGAATCATGATCATCCCGATGGTCGCTTCGCTGTCGGAGGACGCCCTCAACGCCGTCCCGCTGTCCCTGCGTGAAGCGGCATACGGCCTCGGTGCCACGAAGTTCGAGGTATCCACCCGGGTCGTCGTGCCGTCCGCGCTCTCGGGGATCGTGGCTTCGTTCATCCTCGCGATTTCACGCGCGATCGGGGAAACGATGGCCGTGACGCTGGCGGCCGGCGCCACTCCGAGAATGACGCTCAACTTCCTCGAGAGCATCCAGACGATGACCGCCTACATCGTGCAGGTGAGTCTCGGGGAGACACCGCACGGAACGCTCGAATACAGGACGATCTTCGCCGTCGGGCTGGTGCTGTTCATAATCACTCTCGCCATGAACCTGCTCAGCCAGCGTATCACACGGCGGTTCCGCGAGGTGTACGAATGAGCGCCGACAGGTTCCGGCCGGCCCAGGCCAGGCGAAGGCGCGCCGGTCAGATCTTCCAAGTCCTGTGCGTGACGTCCATCGGCTTCAGCATCGCGGTCCTGGCCATCCTGCTCGTGGATGTGGCCCGGGATGGCCTGCGCTGGGTTTCCTGGGATTTCCTGACTCACTTCCCGTCGCGCATTCCCGAGAGGGCGGGCATCAAGTCGGCGATCCTCGGATCGCTCTGGATGATGGCACTCACGGCGGGAATCAGCTTTCCAATCGGCGTCGGGGCGGCCATCTATCTCGAGGAATACTCTCCTCGCAACTGGTTCACACGGATTCTGCAGACGAACATCGCGAACCTGGCGGGAGTGCCTTCGATCGTCTACGGAATTTTGGGCCTGGCGATCTTCGTGCGTTTCTTCGGATTCGGTCGCAGCGTACTGGCAGGGGCCGCGACGCTGGCGCTGCTTGTTCTTCCTGTCGTCATCATCGCGGCCCAGGAGGCTCTGAAGGCCGTGCCCAACTCGCTGCGTGAGGCGTCGTACGGAGTGGGCGCCACCAAGTGGCAGACCATCCGTTATCAGGTCCTCCCCGTTGCGCTTCCCGGGATTCTCACGGGGACGATCCTGTCATTGTCGAGGGCGATCGGCGAGACGGCCCCGCTGATCATGATCGGGGCTCTGACGTTCATCGCGTTCTCGCCAACGAGCCCGATGGACCCGTTCACCGTGCTTCCCATTCAGATCTTCAACTGGACGGCGAAACCGCAGGCGGAGTTCCACGAACTGGCGGCCGGTGCGATCGTAGTGCTTCTTATAGTGCTGCTTGTCATGAATGCGGGGGCGATTCTGCTTCGCAACAAGTTCCAGAAACGGTTCTAGGATGATGGTGTCAGGAGACGGCTTGAACCCGGTCGGCAGCGAGCAGGAGGTGGCGCTGGAGACGCGAGACTTAAGCGTGTTCTACGGTGCGTCGCAGGCCGTGAAGAAGATCTCCCTCACGATCCCACGCAACCGGGTCGTCGCGTTCATCGGTCCATCGGGATGCGGAAAGAGCACCTTTCTGCGCTGTTTCAACCGCATGAACGACCTCATTCCGGTGGCCCGCGTCGAAGGCCAGGTGCTATTCCAGGGATCCGACCTGTATGCCCCGGACGTCGACGCGGTCGAAGTGCGGCGGCGTGTCGGCATGGTGTTCCAGAAGCCGAATCCGTTTCCAAAGTCGATATACGACAACGTGGCTTTCGGGCTCAAGATCAACGGTTTCCAGGGGAACCTGGACGAACAGGTCGAACGATCGCTGCGCAACGCAGCCCTGTGGGACGAGGTGAAGGACCGCCTGCAGGAGAGCGCCCTGGGTCTTTCCGGAGGACAGCAGCAGCGGTTGTGCATTGCCCGGGCCCTGGCCGTCGAGCCCGAAATACTGCTCATGGACGAGCCGGCGAGCGCCCTGGATCCGATCGCCACCGGCAAGATCGAAGACCTGATCCGGGACTTGAAGAAGGATTACACCATAGTCATCGTGACGCACAACATGCAGCAGGCCGCCCGGGTCAGCGACTACACGGCGTTCCTCTATATCGGTGAACTGATCGAGTACGGAGACACCGAGCGGCTGTTCACGAATCCGAGCGAGGAGCGCACGGAGCAGTACATCACGGGCCGATTCGGCTAGACGAGTGAAGGAGCGGCATGCCACACAAGCATTTTGACGAACGTCTGGC
>JABDQB010000473.1 GCA_013042495.1 Gemmatimonadota bacterium | reverse complement strand
ATGCTCGCGCGGGCCACCTCGGAGCCTATCTGGCGACCAGTCCGGAAACTGCAGGAGATGCTCGCGACGTCCTGCTCGACGAGTTGAGATCGCTGGCTGAGCGCGGGATTTCCAACGCGGAACTCGAGGACGTCAAAGAGCAGATCAAGGGGCAGATCTTGCTGTCCCTCGAGTCTCCGGCGGCGCGCATGCACCGACTGGCCGGAATGGTTCTGTACGAGGAGCCATACAGGGACCTCGACGCCCTCGTGGATTTGATCGAGGCGGTCGATCTCGACCAAGCGGCAGAGGTCTCCAGGCTGTATGATCCGGAGGGGCTGGCGGTGCTGGAACTCTGGCCCGCTTAATCCCCTGTGCCGGATCTATCCGGGCTTTCCGGCGTCTTCCCTGGCGCCGTTCAAGCGACTGGGACCGAGAGGTCCCGGTTCGCCTCCGAGAGTACTGAACAAGGAGCTGCACCATGATCGTGGGGGTTCCGAAGGAGATCAAATCGCACGAGAACCGCATCGCCGTGGTTCCGGGCGGAGTCGAGGCATTGGTGGCCCAGGGACATCAGGTCCTGGTCGAGAAGGACGGTGGGATCGGGAGCGGTTTCGAGGATGCAGCCTACACCGCGGTTGGCGCCGAAATCGTGCCGGATGTGAATGATCTTTGGTCGCGAGCCGACATGATCGTCAAGGTCAAGGAGCCGATCGCGCCGGAGTACGAGAGGATCCGGGAGGGGCAGGTCCTCTTCACGTACTTCCATTTCGCGGCAGATGAAACGCTTACCCGGACGATTCTGGACCGAAAGTGCGTGGCCATCGCCTATGAGACCGTTCAATTGTCGACCGGCGAACTGCCCCTCCTTACTCCGATGTCGGAGGTGGCGGGCCGGATGGCGGTCCAGGAGGGCGCCAAATACCTGGAGAAGAACCAGGGCGGCTGCGGCGTCCTGCTGGGAGGTGTTCCCGGCGTGCTCCCCGCGGAGGTCGTGATCTTGGGCGGAGGAGTCGTAGGAACGAATGCCGCCTGGATCGCGGCGGGGTTTGGCGCACACGTCACGATCCTCGATCTCGATCTCGATCGTTTGCGCTACCTTGCGGACGTGATGCCGGCCAACGTGGACACCCTGTTCTCCAATCGGCGCAACATCCTCGAGCAGATAGCGAGAGCGGACCTCCTGGTGGGCGCGGTTCTCCTGCCCGGAGCGAAGGCGCCGAGCCTTGTCCTGCGGGATGATCTCAAGCTGATGAAGGACGGCTCTGTGCTCGTGGACGTTGCCGTGGATCAGGGTGGGTGTGTCGAGACTGTCCGTCCGACCACCCACGATGACCCGATCTACGTCGTTGAAGGCGTGATCCACTATTGCGTCGCCAATATGCCTGGCGCCGTTCCTCGCACATCGACGCTTGCGCTCACCAACGCCACCTCGCCTTACATGCTCGCGCTGGCGAGAAAGGGGTGGGTCAGAGCCTGCCAGGACGACCCCGCGTTGGCCCTGGGCCTCAACGCGGTGGACGGCAGGCTCACGTACGCCGCGGTCGGAGAAGCCTTCAGCATCGAAAGCGTAGACGTTTCGGACGTGCTGTAGGCCATCGGCGGGGTCCTGCGGGACCCCGCCTTTCCCCGGCGAAACGGGGGGTCTACATTCCCGGGCCGGTGGCCCGGCCCTTGCAGGTCGGTGCAGTGAAAGCGGGCGTGCGGCCTCGATCTACAGATTGATCCTGAACGGAACAGGCGATGTGGAAACGTCTTCTCAAAGGTAGCTTCCTACCGATCAACGACGTCGGCGTGGACCTGGGTACCGCCAATACGCTGGTCTATGTGGCTGGAGAGGGAATCGTGCTCAACGAGCCCTCGGTCGTAGCCGTCGAGAAGAGTACTGGCCGAATCATGGGAATCGGTCTCGAGGCGAAGCGCATGCTCGGTCGCACTCCGCACGGCGTCGAGGCGGTTCGCCCGCTGAAGGATGGAGTGATCGCAGACGTAGACGTCACGGAGATCATGCTGCGCTACTTCCTGAAGACGGTGACTGCCGATCGCGTCTTCAAGATTAGACCTCGTGTGGTGGTCGGAGTACCCTCGGGTATCACCGAACTGGAGCGCCGAGCCGTTCGATCAAGCGCCCACGCGGCCGGGGCCAAGGAAGTCTACATGGTGTCTGAGCCGATGGCGGCGGCCATCGGAGTCGGTCTGCCCGTCGAGACTCCCACCGGCAACATGGTGATCGACGTCGGAGGTGGGACGACGGAAATCGCCGTCATCGCGCTGTCTGGTCTGGTGGCCGAGACTTCGATCAGGGTCGGCGGGGACGAGCTGGACGAAGCGATCGTGTCCTTTCTCCGCAAGAACTACAACCTGCTCATTGGCGAACCAACCGCCGAAGCCATAAAGATCCAGATCGGTTCCGCGTATCCGACGGAAGAAGAGCGGGACATGAGCGTCAAGGGAAGAGACCTCGTATCGGGGATTCCCAAGACCGTTCGGGTAAACTCCGCCGAAGTGCGCGAGTGCATGCTGGAGCCGATTCAGCAGATTGTCGGCGCGGTGCGCCGCGCGCTCGAGATCACACCACCCGAGTTGGCGGCGGACATCGTCGATCGCGGTATCGTGATGACGGGCGGTGGTTCTCTCATTCGAGGCCTCGACAAACTCCTACGGGAGGAAACCGGTCTTCCGATCCATGTCGACGAGGAGCCGCTGACCTGCGTGGTCAGGGGCACAGGCCGAGTACTGGACGACATCCCGCGCTATCGGAGCGTGCTTACCACCTGAGGAGGCGTTGAGGCAGATCAACGTCGGCCGGCCCGAGAATCAGCGTCGTGACCTGGTCATCGTCGCGGTTCTTCTAATACTCTCCTGGTCTCTCGCGGGCCTGGATTCTTCACAGGCTCTAGGTCTCACCCGCCTCCTGCGAAGCACGGTTCTCAGTCCATTCCTGGCGGCCGATGCGGCGTATGAGCGTCGTACCGCTCTGGCCGCCCGGGCCGTGGATCTCGAGAACGAACGCGACCGGCTCTACCTCCAGTTGCTGGGGGCGACGGGTTTGGAGCGGGAGAATCGCGAGCTTAGAGCCCAGCTGTCACTTCCGGAGAGGAGCCCCGGAGCGTTTATCGTCGCGGAGCTGGTGCCCGGGCAGCCGTCCGTCGGAGACTCGCATAGCTTCCTACTTCGCAGCCTGTCGCTGGCCGGCATGCAGGTGCCCACCGCGGTGAGCGTCCCAGATGGCCTGGTCGGTGTTCTTCGCTCGATCTCCGGTGGTACAGGACTCGGTGAGTTCTGGACGCACCCGGACTTCCGCGTGAGCGTGCGTTCGGCCACTGGTGGGGCGACCGGCATCGTGCGCTCGTACGTGAGCGAGGGTGGCGAGACGCTGATGCTGGTGGAGGATGTTCCGTACCAGGCGCGCATGGCGCAGGGGGCGATTCTCGAAACGGCCGGCCTGGGCGGTGTATTCCCCGGCGGCATACCCGTGGGCACGGTGATCGAGGAGTCGGCATCGTTGTCGGGCTGGTCTCACAGTTACCTGGTCGAGCCGGCGGTTCGGCCTGGATCTGTGCGGGCGGTGACTGCGTGGGATCGAGCGTCGACCCCAGTGGAGGTAGTGCCACCGGACTCAGCGACGGCTGCGACGGAAGAGGCCGGCGACCGGGAGGGGGAATCGGTTGAGAATCCTTAGACGAGGGTGGAGCGCAGATGCCTTCGTCGTGGGCGCGCTGGTGATCCTCCATTTCACGCTGTACCGGCTCTCCGTTCAGTGGCCCGCGGCGCCAAATCTACTGATCGGCGGACTCCTCCTCGGGGCCCTCCGAATGCGGGCCGGGTACGCGGCTTTCCTCGGCTTTGTCCTCGGTGTGCTGGAAGCGGCCATGGGACTCGAGGGATTAGGCACGATTTCGATCGTGCTTGCCCTCGTCGGGTACTTCGGGGCGCGCAGCCGAGACCTGCTCTTCGCCGACGCGCGGCACTACGTGTTCATGTACCTGTTTGTCGGCACCTGGATCGCGGAAGTCTCGCTGGTTCTTGCCATGCCCGGCGGTCCTGACATGCTGGGAGCCCTGGTGCTTGCGCCGGTCAGCGCGCTTGGAACCGCGCTGGTTTGCGGCGCGGTCGAGTCGGTGGTCGCGGCGGTCTGGAGGCCGTGATGCGGACATGACTGGAGGCGAAGCTGTGCGGCTCAGTCGGGGGCGGCGGGCGCGCGCGGCGGCCGCCCTCCTGTTCGCCGTGATCGCCATTCTAGCG
>JABDQB010000461.1 GCA_013042495.1 Gemmatimonadota bacterium | reverse complement strand
CTCCGAGAGCACCGAACACGACGAGGAGCGCCAGTATGGGAAGAAGGAACCTTCGATCGGTCCAGACCGGGGGCCACAGGAGAATGAGACCGACATAGAAGGCGACAAGAAAGTGGGCGACGGTGAGGCGCTGTGCCGCGGATCGCAGCCATCCGTGCAGCACCAGCGCCGTCAGCAGAATCCCGGCTACAGCCGTGAGTGTGACCGTACCCCGCCGCACTGTGGCGAATCCAAACGACCCCGGGAATTCCGAACTGACATACCGCCACAGGTTCCGCGCCGCCCGCGCGGGGAAGTCTACCAGGCTCACGGTCCCGGCCTCCGGGACGTAAGGATTCTCCTGGATCAGCTGCTGTAGATAGCCAGGCTGCATGGGTTGGGCGAGATGCTGGTAGAGCGCCCAGCTCCCGACACACATGACGGCGATCAGCATCGCCGCCGCCGCACCGCGGCGATCCCTCGACAGAACGGCCCACACGACGAGGGTGACGAGCACCGACAGGCCGGCCGATCGCGTGAAGAACGCTGCCGCAGCCGCCGCCAGAGCCGTCAAACCAACTTTTCGGTCGCCCAGCGTGGCCGCCACGACCGCCAACAGAAAGAAGGTGAACGCGGCCTCCGACAAAACCCGGTGCGAGAAATCGAGAAGTACCGGGGACACCGCGAACAGACCGGCCGCCACGAGGGCCACACGCCGGCTGGTCAGCGACAGGGCAATCCGGTAGGTCAGCCACACGGAGCCCGCCGCGAACGCGAGCGAGGCAGCCTTGAACGCCTGGAGACCGCCGAACCAGCCGACCACCGCGAGTATCAGGGGATATCCGGGCGGAAACTTCGCGTGCAGAGGCGAGCCGGGAAGCTGAATGTCCCGGAAGCCGATCCCGTCTCGAAGCGATTCACCCAGGACCATGTAGTGTCCGGCGTCGGCTCCCGGGAAGAGCGTCGGTTCGAATACCAGGACGGCGAGGAGAACGTGAGCGGCCACGAGCGCGGCCGGGGCCAATACCCCGTCAGCCTCTCCAGGTAGAGACGAATCCGATCCCCCGAGGTCGGTCGAGTCGGTCCGTCCGCCCTTGAGCGCCCGAATCACCTTCTCAGCTCTCGGCGGAGATCCTCGACCTCGGCCCGGAGCCCCGCAATCAGTTCGGCCACGAGACCTGCGACGAACAGCAGGCCTCCGAGAAGAACGAGGAACACAACGAGAGTGAGAAGCGGCCTGAAACCCGTACCGAGGGCATAGCGAAGGACGAGAGCCGCGATGCCAACGAGCACTCCGACTCCGGCCAGGAAGAGACCCGTCAGCCCGAAGAAGAGCATCGGTTTGCGGCTGAACACGAGTTGAAACCACACGGATACGAGGTCGAGAAGCCCTATCACGACCCTTCCCTGTCCGCCGTACTTGGATACGCCGTGGCGCCTTGGGAGAAGATCGATGTCGATCTCGCCGATCCGGAACCCGCGGTCGTGCGCCAGTACGATTAGATAGCGGTGCCAATCCTCACGGAGGTGTATCTCGTCCACGACTTCGCGACGAAAGGCCTTCATCGAATTCAGGTCCCGAACCGGCACCCGAAAGATAGCCCGCGAAAGGCCGTTGTAGATTCCCGATACCACGCGTTTCGGGTAGTCGCCGACCTTACGTCCAGCCACCAGGTCATAACCCTCGTCCAGGGCAGTCAGGAAGCGAGGGATCTCGTCGGTCGCGTGCTGCAAATCAGCGTCAAACAGCACCAGACGCTGCGCGTCGCCGGATCGCACGGCGGTCATCAACGCCGCGGTCTTACCCTTGTTGACCCGATGCCTCAGGATCACGGTGCGCGCTGCCAGGCCGGCAGCAGACGCGGACGATGCCGCCGCATCAGACGTTCCATCCGTCGAACCGTCGTCTACGAGAAGGATGTCCCCGTCCAACTGGAAACGATCGAACGTGGCGGCAAGCTCACGAAACAGATCCGGCATGCTCTCCGCCTCGTTGAAGGCGGGGACGATTACCGAGAAGCGTCTGGAGATCGGCGGGAGGGGGTCGGCGGCGGACAACCCGGACTCGGTCATACTCGCTTACGCATCCTCGCAGACAGAATTCCGAGCTGATCCCTGTACTTCGCGACCGTTCGCCGGGCGATCTGGACGCCCTCCTTCTTCAAGACGTCGACGATGGCCTGGTCGGTCAGGGGCTTCTTCGAATCTTCATCGGCCACCAGCTTCTGGATCCGGGCTCGAATGCCCCGGGCCGATACATCCTCACCGTAGTCGGTCGAAAGGCCCGAGGAGAAGAAGAACTTGAGGGGCAAAACTCCGCGCGGGGTTTGGACGTACTTGTCGTTCGTCACACGCGACACCGTCGACTCGTGCATGTCGATGTGCTCCGCCACTTCCCGAAGCGTCAAAGGCCGGAGGTGCTCGACCCCCTTCTCGAAGAACTCACGCTGACGATCCACGATGAACCCCATCACCTTCAGCATCGTTTGACGCCGTTGCTCGATGGCCTGGATCATCCACTGGGCGCTGTTCAGCTTCTTCGAGATGAAAGCTTTGTTCTCGCCCTGGAACTGGTTCCGATCCTGGGCCACCTCGCGATAGGACCGCGACAGCTTGAGCCGCGGCAGCGACGAGTCGTTGTGAAACACGAAGTACTCGCCATCGACCTTCTCAACCGCCAGGTCCGGTATGACGTAGTTCTCGCTCATGTCGGCGTACTTCAGGCCAGGCTTCGGATCGAGCTTCGCGATCGAGTCGGCGGCGCTCTGCACGTCCGCCGGCGAAATACCGTGCTCCTTGGAAAGCTCGCTCCATCGATGGTTCACCAACTGCTCGAAGTGGTCCCGGACGATCCGGAAGGCCAGGGTCTCTTCGTCCTTCCGGTCCCTCAACTGGATGAGCAGGGTCTCGCGAAGATCCCGGGCGCCCACCCCTGACGGATAAAATCCCTGAATGACGGCGAGTACGGCCTCGGCCTCCTCGAGCGTGAAGGGCTCCATCTCGGCCCACAACTCGGGCTCGCTTCCGGCCAGCCACGTGTTGGCCGCTTCAACGACCTCATCGAGGGTGCAGGCCAGCAACCCCTCCCGGTCGATATTGCCAATGATCTCTTCGCCGAGCGCGAACTCGCGCGGCCCCAGCGTCAAGAGATTGAGCTGCTCACGCAGGTGCTCCCACAGGTCGGGCGGAGCAGCCGGTGTCGGCATATAGTGCTCTTTGTCCTCGAACTGACTTCGCCGCCCCCCGGCGTCGAACCCATTCAGGAGTATCTCCTCCCAGTCGACCTCGTCCTCGTCTTCTTCCTCTTCCGGCTGCTCTTCCGGGAGCTCTTCCTCGGCCATCTCCGTGAACTCGAGGAACGGATTGACCAGCACCTCCTGCTTCAGGTGCGCCTGCAGATCCAGCAGAGGCATATAGAGCAAATCCATCGCCTGATACAGGCGTGGATTGATCTTGAGTTCCTGCCGCATGCCGAGGCTTTGTGAGAGCCCTCGCCTGAAATTGGCCATGTGTCGTTCGACCGCTCCGTTCTGTCTCTACGCCGGCCCGCAGGCCCTGCCGCATGTAAGATAGCGTACGCGGTTCACACGGCACACCCCTTGCAGGAGGCGCACGAAGCGCGAGGAAGGGCGTGGGGGCTAGAGCTCGAAGTCGAGTCCCAGGTACATCTTCCGCGCCTCCGGGTCCTCGACCAACTTCTGGGCCGGTCCCTCGATGTGAATTTGACCATTGAACATCAGGTAGGCGCGGTCCGTAATCGAGAGGGTCTCGCGCACGTTGTGGTCGGTAATCAGCAC
>JABDQB010000455.1 GCA_013042495.1 Gemmatimonadota bacterium | reverse complement strand
GTCCTACGCAGATCGCGCCGGCAAGTACCAGGGCCAGACGGGCGTAACGCTGCCCAGGGCCTGAGAGCCGCTACTGAGGCGGTGGTTGCTGTATCAGCGTGGCGTAGGTCTGGAAGGATTCCCCGCGCCGGTTCACGTCGAGTTCGACGGTGCTTCCCGGTTCCCGCTGTGAAATGGCGAGCTGAAACTGGTTGGCGTCGCTGACGGGCTCGCCGTCAAGCGCCAGGATGGTGTCCCCCTGGCGGATGCCGGCGTTCCAGGCGGGTCCGAGGTCGTCGACCCAGCCCACCACGATGCCCTCCCGCGCCAGGCTGCCGTCGGGCTGCAACTGCGGGCGGATGTCCACGAAGCTGGCGCCGAGCCAGGCCCTCCGGACCGATCCGTACTCGATTATCTGTTCCATGACGTGTTTCGCCAGCGACACGGGTATCGCGAAGCCGATGTTCTGGGCGCCTGTCGAGGATCCCAGTTGCCGTGTGCTGATCCCGATCAGGTCGCCGTCGGCGTTGATCAGCGCGCCGCCACTGTTGCCCGCATTGATGGCCGCGTCGGTCTGAATGAAGTCCTCGAATGGCAGGGAGCGGAGATCGTTGCGTCCCGTCGCGCTGACGATGCCCATGGTGACGGTATGGCTGAGCCCCAGCGAATTGCCGATCGCCAGAACGACGTCGCCCACGCGCATATCGGGGGAATCGGCCAGCGGAGCGGCGGAGAGGCCTTCCAGATTGACCTTGAGCACAGCGAGGTCGGTATCGGGGTCGGACCCGACGACTTGCGCGGGCACGATGCGGCCGTCGAACAGGGCGATGCGGATGTTCTGCACCATATTGATGACGTGGTGATTGGTCAGGATATACCCGTCTTCGCTCACGATGACCCCCGAGCCCATATCGTGCTGCATGCGGTACAGGTACCGTGGCCCCAGGCGCCGCTGAAGATCCGGATCCATGGATTGGGGCATCAGCGACCGCGTGTAAATGCTCACCACGGCCGGCGCCGCGCGGTTCACGGCGTCTGCATACGACGCAGTCGCTGCCGGGCCGGGCTCCGGGGCCGGTTCCTGCTCTCCGTTGAGGCGTTCCGCCAGGCTGGGCCAGAAATAGACGACCAGGAACGCAACGGCGAGCCCGGTCACCACGGCACGCGACAGGAAAACGAAGAAAGCGGAGATTCTGGACATTGGCATGGCGCCCGGTTGCGTTACGATCTGACGGTCCGCCCGCGCGGAGCTCTGACAGTCACCATTCTATCGGCAAATTCATTGTTTAACATGGCGTCTTTCGGATAAAATGTCGGTTTGACACGGGGCCGGGACACCGCTGGGAGCGTCTGTCGCAACGGCCGGCGCGTTGACGAACCTCGGTCCGGACCCAAACTATAGGACCAGTGATTCCTGCAAAAATCTCATCCAGCTGGAGAAACAGATGCCAACTGATGGCGTGAACAAAAGAAGGCGCCGGTTTCTCGTCGCCACCACTTCGGCGGTCGGCGCCGTGGGCGTCGGATTCGCCGCCGTTCCATTCATCAAATCATGGGAGCCGAGCGCCAAGGCACAAGCGGTCGGAGCGCCGGTACAGGTGTCTTTGGGCGGGCTGAAGCCCGGCCAGATCGTCAAGGTCCAGTGGCGCGGACAGACCATCGGGGTGCTCCACAGGTCGCCCGAGACGCTCGCGCTGCTGACCGAACTCGATGACGTGCTTCGCGATCCGGCCTCGCAGGAGTCCGATCAGCCCGGGTTCGCACAGAACGAGAACCGCGCGCTACGCGATGAGTTCCTGGTCGTGAACATGCACTGCACGCACCTGGGCTGCGTACCCCAGGTGCTGCCGGAAGTCGGCGCCCAGCCGTTTGACTCGGACTGGAAAGGGGGGTTCTTCTGCCCCTGCCACAAGTCCAAGTTCGACATGGCCGGCCGCGTCTACAAGGGCGTGCCGGCGCCCTCCAACCTGAGGATTCCCCCCTACAGCTTCCTCGATGACCGCACGCTGATCATCGGGGTCAACCCGGAAGGAGTCGCCTGATGGCCAAGCCTGCCAGCAACCTCGCCCGGAGCGGTAATGCGTTCATGAACTGGA
>JABDQB010000447.1 GCA_013042495.1 Gemmatimonadota bacterium | reverse complement strand
CCGCTCACCTTCCAGGATCACGTCCGCCACCGTGTCGACGGCCGCCCGCGCCTGCTCACGTGCCGTGCGGGTAGCCAGGTCGTCGGGGATCAGGGTCGGCTTCCGAAACCGGATCAGGAGGCTCCCGTAGATCTGGAATCCATCCACGGAGGCGTCCTGCGGCGCGTAAACCAGCGCGTCCTCGTGGAACCGGTTCAGAGTCGTGATGGAGTCCCTCCGCACCAGCCGGTCCGTCTCCCCTCGGATTGTGACGACGCTTGCCGCCTGCCCCACGGGATCCAGCAACGCAGCGACGCCAACCGGCAGGAGCGCCCGGAACGCCGTCTCGATCGAGCGCCGAAGTGCCATGCGGCGCTCTGGATCGGCCAGGTAGGTGAGCTGAGCGTCGGTCACCGTCAGCCCGTTTGACCTGAGGAAAGCGCGCGCCGCCGCAGCGTCGATGCGAGCCGGGTCCGATCCGAAGACCGAATCGGCCTGTTCGAAGAAGCGACTGACGTTTTCGATCGCCGTGTCCGCCGCAGCGGAATCGAGAATATAGACTGCGAGCACGCCGCGTTCGGCGTTGTCCCTCTCCCTCGCCACCTGGTCCGCGCTCTTCGGGACCTCGAACTCGAACGCGGCGATCACGTCCTCGGTAGCGACCGCGCCCTGCTGGACGTCCACGGTCTCGGGAAGTGTGTGGCTGCGGAACAGAAGTGGAACGGCAGCCGCGATGGTCAGCACGACGGCGACCCGGAACCCGTGATGGAAAAGCTGGTCCCGCCAGCTCTCGCCTGGCTGGCGGTCGATCGCGCGAATGGCGTCGCGCCACGTCTCGCGGAACCGCGCTGCACTCATCCGTCCTTCTCCACGCCGTTGTCATGCTCGGCATACGCCCGGATGATCTCCTTCACCAGGCGGTGCCTGACCACGTCGGATTCGGTGAGATAGACGAAGTCGATTCCGTCGACGGACTTCAGGATCCGTTCGATTTCCAGCAATCCCGACTCCTGCGGGCGCGGCAAGTCGATCTGCGTCTTGTCTCCGGTTATCACGGTCCGCGAATTCAGGCCCAGGCGCGTGAGGAACATCTTCATCTGAGCGGTCGTGGCGTTCTGGGCCTCATCCAGGATGAGAAACGCGTCGGAGAGGGTGCGTCCGCGCATGTACGCGAGGGGTGCGATCTCGATCGTATGCTCCTCGATGGCCCGGCGCATCCGATCGGTGGGAAGCATGTCCTCGAGCGCGTCGTACAGTGGCCTCAGATACGGATCGACCTTGTCACGGATGTCACCCGGAAGAAAACCGAGCGCTTCGCCGGCTTCGACCGCGGGTCGGGTCAGAATGATGCGGCGCACCTGTTTCCGGGCCAGCGCATCGACGGCCATGGCCACTCCAAGGTACGTCTTTCCCGTCCCGGCCGGCCCGATGCCGACGACGATATCGTTCTTCCGGATCGCCGAGAGGTACTCCTTTTGTCCTTTAGACTTAGGCCGTATTACCTTACGTGCTCCCGGAAGTGCCACGACCTCATCATCGGATTCTGGAACCTGGGCCAGTGGCTCGCTCTCCGCCTCTGCGAAGAAGCGCTCCACATCCGCCAGGTCGAAGGAACGCCTGAGCTGGGCCATGCGGATCATCCGCTGCACGACCGGTGTGCAGCGCTCGACCGCCTCGACGTCCCCCGAGAGGATCAGCTGATCGTTTCGCAGGATGACGCGAAGGTCGCCGAGTCGGGCCAGGGCCTTCAGATGCACGTCGTTCACCCCGGCGAGGAGCAGCTCGTCGGCTCCCTCGGCCGACAGCCGGTGCTGGATGACCGGCGCATCCAGCGATTCGGAACCCGCTGCGCCCGCTTCAGTCATCGGTCCCGCCTGCCCGTGGCCCGTCCAGCCGGATTCCGAGATCAGCCAACAACTCGTTGTCGACAGCGGAGGGGGCCCCCTCCATCAGTCCCCGGGCGGCCGTGGTCTTCGGAAACGCGATCACATCGCGAAGGGATGAAACGCCTACCATCAGGGCCACGAGCCGATCGAGGCCGAGTGCGAATCCACCGTGTGGGGGCACGCCATAGCGGAAAGCCTCGAGGAGGAAGCCGAAACGGGCGTCTACCTGCTCAGCCGTCATTCCCAATGCCTCGAGGATCGCACGCTGCAGGGCCGGCTCGTGGCAACGAATGCTGCCGCTGGCCAGTTCCGTTCCGTTCAGCACCAGGTCGTAGGCCCGCGACCGAACGGAGAACGGATCCGCGAGCAATTCCTCCGGCGTCACGTCCACCGGCATGGTGAACGGATGGTGGCTGGCGGCCGGCTCACCGGTCTCCGGATCTGCCTCGAACAACGGGAAGTCCGTGACCCACACCCATTCCTCTCCCTCCGAGCTCGCCCCGAGCTCCGTCGCGAGCTCCCTGCGCAGCACGTCGAGGGCTGGAGAGCTCTCGCTGTCCGGACCCGCGATCATCAGGACGAGGTCTCCGGGCTCGACTCCGAAGTCCGATCTGAGAATCGACCCGGCCTCGTCATCGACCGCCCTGGCAGCGGGCCCCGTGAAGCCGTCTTCGGTGACCTTCATCCACAGGGCACCCTTCGCCCCGGATCTCCGAGCCGTTTCGTTGATCGCGTCCAGCCGCGAGCGGGACAGCGCCGCCCCACCGGGAACCACGATCCCCCGCACCCTTCCCCCGGCCTCGATCGCCCCGTCGACGATTCCGAACCCGCGGCCACCAAGCGCCTGCGAGAAGTCCCGGATGCGCCAGTCGATCCGGAGGTCGGGCTTGTCCGTGCCGTATGACTCAACTGCCTCGGCCCAGGTCATCCGCGGAAACGGGACCGGGATCTCCCGGTCGAGGGTGGACGCAAACATGTCGAACAGCATTCGCTCGCAAACCGCGAACACGTCGTCCTCGGCCACGAAGGCCATCTCGACATCGATCTGCGTGAACTCCGGCTGCCGGTCGGCCCTGAGGTCTTCGTCGCGCAGGCAACGGGCGACCTGGAAGTATCGATCGAAACCCGCGGCCATGAGCAACTGCTTGTAGAGCTGAGGCGATTGGGGAAGCGCGTAAAACTCTCCGTGATGGATTCGGCTGGGCACCAGGTAGTCCCGGGCTCCCTCAGGGGTCCGCCGGGTCAGGAATGGAGTCTCCACTTCCAGGAATCCCTGCTGCGAAAGCGAAGCGCGCGCGCCGTTCGTCGCCAGGTGCCGGGTGACGAAGTTCCGCTGCAGTTCCGCGCGCCGCAGATCGAGCACCCGGTGCCGCAGGCGCAGTTCCTCGGAAGGCAGATCCTCTTCAGGCGGAATCGCGACCAGGATCGGCAGTGGGTCCGAGGATGCCAGAACCGTCATTTCTCGCACACGGATCTCCACCTCGCCCGTAGCCATGTCGGGGTTGACGGCCCCCGGCGGACGGGCCTCGATGTCTCCCCGTATCCACAGCACGTCCTCGGGGTTCAGGGCGCCTGCCGCCGCAATCACGTCAGCCGGCGTCCGCTCGGGCTCGAAGGCCAGCTGCACCAGGCCCGTTCGGTCGCGAAGCAGAACGAACTTGACCCCTCCCTTGTCTCGCCGGCGATGCACCCAGCCGGCGACATGCACGGATCTTCCCGCCCAGCTGGCGTCGATCAGCCCGCAGGGCACATCGCGATAGTGAGTCGAGCCCGGAACGCCGCGAAAGGCATCGCGATCGACTTTCCGGCCAGACTCCACGGCTCCCTCGTGGCTCAGTGTTCCTCCCTGTCTTGCGCCGCACTCCGCCTTTTCGGCGCCTGGAGAACGTTCCACAGCATCATACCAGCTGTCAGCCCTATCGTGGCGCCGATCACGTCGGCGGTCCAATCGCCAAGGCTCGGCACTCGTCCGGGCAACCAATGCTGGTGCGCCTCATCGAGAAGCGCGAACACGGCCAGCGACAATAGAGCCAACCCCACGGCCATGACGCCGCGCCGACCCATGGCGCACAGGGCGGCTCCCACCAGCCACCCGAGGACGAGGTACAGCGAGCCGTGCACCAGCTTGTCCAGCCCCGGCGCGGGCACCCGAACGGCGACGTCCGGAAGTGAGATCGTCGTCGCGATGAGAATCAACACCGCCCAGACGGCAACGGACCGCCAGGAGCCGGAAGGGCCTCTCAAGCTCCCGCTTCCAGTATGAACCGCCGGAAGCAGACCGCGTCCTCGGCCCCGGACAGCTTAGCCCGAAGTTCCGCGTCCCGCAGCGTTCGACTGATGTGCCCCAGGGTCTTCACGTGGTATCCGGCCGCCGCAGGAGGGCCGACCATCATCACGACCAGCCGGACGGGATCGCCATCGACCGCCTCGAAGTCCACCGGTTCGCGCGTCGTCCCCGCCACGATCTCGAAACGTTCCAGGCCGGGACACTTCCCGTGTGGGAGCGCGATCCCCGAGCCCACTCCCGTGCTGAGCACGGATTCCCGCTCGATGACGGCTCGGTGGATGTCATCCAGTCGATCCAGCGAATCCGCTGCGGTGGCCAGGAGAAGGCACAGCTCCCTGAGGATCCCGGGCTTGTCCAGGGAGTCCAGGGGAACCTTGATACGTTCCTCGGTCAGGCGCGAGGAAAGCGTCAGGGGCGGGCCTGGAGAACGGGTACTCGTAGCCGAGCTCCGGAAGGCGTAGGACACTGGCGGAGGCACCCGGTGCGGGCCTCCGATTTCGCGGCGGTTCAAGATACCGGCGGCCCGAATGAGCAGCAAGACAGCCCTTGCGCCGTGCCGGCTGGATCAGGATCCTCGTTCTCATGGAAGAAGAGGCGAAAATAGCCGGGCTGCACGAGCTGCTGGATCACCATCCGGACGACTACGAGGCGGTCCTCGGTTCTACATTGGTCGAACTCGGTCAGCCGGCCTACCGGGCGCGGCAGGTCTCCGCCTGGGTGCACGACCGATTCGCCGCCGGGTTCCATGAGATGACCGATCTGCCAGCGGAACTGCGCACTCTCCTGGCTGAGCGATTCTCGGTCTCACCGCTGGAAATGGCCTTCCAGGCCCGATCGCGGGACGGTACCGTCAAACATCTATGGCGGCTGCGGGACGGGGAGCAGGTCGAGTCGGTCCTCATTCCGACGCGCGACCGGGTGACCC
>JABDQB010000446.1 GCA_013042495.1 Gemmatimonadota bacterium | reverse complement strand
CTCCGCGGTATACGACTCCAACTGGGACGTGATGAGTGGCTCGTGGACGAACCACGACTCGTTCTGGGGCTGGCTGGCACCGCACACGATCTCGTACCACAAGAACCTGCTGGGCTGGATCCCGCCGGACCGGATTTACGACGCCACGGAAGGGTCGAGCCAGACGATCACGTTGCACCGCCTGGCCGATCTCGGAGCCGGGGGCGACCACCTGATGGCACGCATTCCTCGTATCGATGGCACGTACTACACGGTCGAGGCGCGTCGCTCCATCGGCTACGACGTGAACCTGCCCGACCAGGCCGTGATCATGCATCACGTGACGAGCCGGGCGTTCGTCGTGGACCCGGATGGCAACGGCAATCCGGACGATGAAGGGGCTCGCTGGAAGACGGGCGAGACCTTCACGGACGCGGAGAGCGGGATCACGGTCACCATAGATTCCGAGACAGCCGACGGATACGTGGTTACGATTTCCATCGTCGATCCCGGACACATAGAGCTGAACCCGACCACTCTGGCCTTCGCCTCTCAGCAGGGCACGGACCCGGAACCGCAGACCTTCGCCATACGGAACACGGGCGTCGGTGAGCTGCAGTGGAACGCGTCCGACAACGTGATGTGGCTCGAGCTTGACGCCGCCTCCGGGACGGCCGCAGTGGCCGACTCATCCCTGGTGACGGTGACGGTGACCGCGAGCACACTGACACCGGGTACCCTCAATGGCACCATCACCGTCGCCGGGAACGCGGATAATTCGCCGCAGACGCTTGCCGTCAGCCTCGAGGTGACGCCCGCCCCGGTGATCACATTGCTCGCCGAGCCGCTAGATCTGGAGGCCGTGATCGGCGTGGACCCGCCAGTCCACGAGATCGTGATCCGCAACGACGGTGGGGCGGAACTGACCTGGGCCGGCTCGTCCGACGTCGACTGGATGAGCTTTGCACGCGGCTCCGGGACGCTGGCCGCGGGAGCGAGCGAGACCGATACGGTCGCGATCTCGGTCGATGGCCTGGACCTCGGAGACTACGCGGGCACACTCACCTTCACAGGGAACGCCTCGAACTCGCCACAGGTCCTCGCCTCGAACCTGAGCGTTACGGAATCGCCGTCGATCGCTCTCGCCGGTACGCTCGAGTTCGAAGCGTACGAAGACGACACGCCCGGTACAGCCGACCTGACGATCACCAACGACGGCGGCGGCACCCTGCATTGGGCCGCCGAAGCGGACGAGGCCTGGGTGACGCTTTCTCCGGCGGCGGACGATCTCGGCTCTGGCGCGAACCAGGCAATCGCGGTCGGGGTCGATGGTTCCGGGCTGACTGCCGGCACGCACACGGCCGAGATCACGCTATCCGGGAACGCCGACGATTCCCCGCAGACTGCGGCCGTGCAGTTCGTGGTGACGGCCCGTCCGGTCATGAACCCCGAGGACGTGGCAGACCACCTCATGGGAGTGCGGACGACCCTGGACGCCACCGAACTCGAATACCTGGATGAAATCGGCAACGCCAACGGCAGCTTCGACGTCGGCGACTTCCGTGCCTGGCTACAGCAACAGGGAATGATGAGCCAGGCAGGACCGGCAGTCGCAGAGGAGGTGGTCCCATGATGAGGATGCGCGCGACCCTGGTTTCCGTAGCCGCTGCCATGCTGATTCTCGGGTGCGGCGGCGACGACGCGACGGGACCCCCGCCCCAGCCGCAGCCGCAGCCCGGCGAGCTACGAGTCACGATGACCGGCGGCTCGGTGGGGGGCGTCGTGTTCACCGTGACAGGCACCGGAATGACCGCCCCCGTGGTTTCCGGCGCCGCCGTGATGTACTACGACCTGTCGGGCGAGACCCTGCACGCGGTGGTCACCGCCTCGTCGCTATCCGGCGAAATCCTCAGGTTCACAGTGCCGGACGTGAGACAGGTGGCCGGATACCAGGTCACCGTGGAGCAGGCGGCCGGGACCTCGAACCAGTCTGTCGCGGCCAGCACAGTCACGCTCGCGGTAGTGGAGTAGGGCCTTCCGTAAGGAGGGGCCGGGCCCCGGCCCCTCCACCCCTTCCTTACAGCCGCTTTTCGATCCCGTGACGGTTTCGTGACGCCCGCACGTGAACATGCAGGCGAACGGAGGAAGTCATGGAAGCGGTAGCGCCCATTCTGACCGTATTGAGCTATCTGGCCGTCCTCGTGCTGGGGGGTGTCAGAAGCTATGGCGACATGTATGACCGCCTCTACCGGCACTCCGGCAATTTCCCGGCGGTCGGCGGTCCCTGAACCCCAATTCGGTCGTCCGCCCGCCGGCTGGTTTACACTAGAGCTCCACGGCAGATCACCCCGAAATCCCGTATCTTCCTGTTGTGAGACCGGCCGTCATCCAGGTTCCCCCCTCCTGCCTCGACCTGCCGCACGAAACCACCCATGGCGGGAGGTACACGATGCGTATTCTGGCTTTCGCAGCGCTCTTCGGTATCGCGCTGACACTTCCACCTGCCGCAGCTGCTCAGGAGGCCCAGGAGGCACTCAAGATCGGGACGTTCGACTCCCGGGCCGTGGCGCTCGCCTACTATCGCTCGCCGGGCGTACTGGACGAGATGGTCGGCGAGATGCGTGAGGCCAGGGAGGAGGCCCTCGCCGCTGGCGACACGACCAGGGCCGAGGAGCTCGAACTGAAGGGGGCGTCGCTTCAGCACCTGATGCACCAGCAGGTCTTCAGCACCGGTTCGATCTGCAACCTGCTTCCCAAGTTCGAGGAAGAGCTGGAACAGCTAGCCGCAGTAACGGGTGTGTTGGCGATCGTATCGAAGTGGGAGCTGCCGTATTCCATGCCGGACCTCGAGATCGTCGACGTGACCGACGAGGTGGTCAGCCTGTTCGAGGTGGATGAGCAAGTCGCGGCGATGCTGGTGCAGATGCGCGAACAGGACCCCGTGCCGCTAGAGGAGATGCTGTACGATCCAGAGCACTGAGTCGAGTGCTTCCCGATCGAGGTTCCGGTGTTCGCACTAGTTGTTTAGAGTGGTACGTCGCTGTTGCAGCGGCTGGCGGGCGAGTTCCCCGCTGCCGTTACCCCCCGACCGGAGGCTCGTATGGTTCGTATGTTCGCGGCCGCATTCGCGGCGCTGCTACTCATCACATCTACTGCCATAGCGCAGGACGAGGTCATCAAGAGCGCCATGAGCGCGGGGCCGGAGTCGATCTCGGCCGACGCAACGATTCTGGACTGGGAGATGAACGTCGTCCGCGAAGGCACGAACGAATGGACGTGCCTGCCGGACCGCCCCAACACCGAAGGTACCGACCCGTGGTGCATCACGGGGCCGTGGATGAACTTCCTGCAAGCCTACGTGACCCAGACCGAGCCGGATTACGACGAGCTGGGGATCGCCTACATGCTCATGGGCGACGCGCCGGTCAGCAACTCCGATCCGTATGCCACCGAGCCGACGGGACCCGAGGACTGGGTCACCGACATGGGTGCCCACATCATGCTCATCGTCCCGGATCACAGCATGTTGAAAGGCCTGTCCACAGATCACCGCAACGGAGGTCCCTGGGTGATGTGGCCGGACACGCCGTACGCGCACGTGATGGTTCCGGTGGAGAACCGCTGGCCGAAGGCCAAGGAGGGGTACTGATCCATCGCGGGTGTCCACTGCGGGTGACCGCTTCCCCTTCGCGCTAGTCCTCGCTTCGCTGCGGAGACGCGCTTCGGGAAAGCGGGTCATCCGCCGGAAGGTGGCTTTCTAGAACACCAGTGCGTCGATGAACCTCTCGACCAGGGCCGCCGCGGCCCACGAGACGATGGGGATCAGCAGGTAGAGGCCAAACCGCACGTAGCCGGACGCGTTGATCGGCCAGTCAGGCACGTCTTTGATCAGGTCTCGATATGCCGCGAGGTCCGAGAGATCACCGGACGTCCGGTCTTCTCCGCTCTTGAGCACGGTGCGCTGCTGACGGAGCTTCGTATCCACCCAATCCAACTCCGCTGCTTTCGCCTGCTTGATGCGCCGGTGGACGCCGCGCAGTGGGAGCGCCAGGGCGAGTCCCGCGGCGATGAGGATCACGGTTCCCACCGCAAAACCTATGAGGCCGAACCCGGTCTCGGTCAGCACCATAAGTCCGGCGATCGCGACGAATCCCATGAGGAGCAGGGCGTTACCGAGTCCCTGTTGCGTGAACGGAAGCAACGGTTGCAGGTCGAAGAGATCGATCGACTTCAGGTCGGCGGCCAGGCGAGACATCCGGCGCGATACGGCCAGGATGGCGTACCCGAGCATACCTCCCCACAGCCCAACCCAGAGTCCGAGTATGCGGTGCCAGGCCACCTCCGCGTTCCACGAAATCGGGCTCCACGGAGATTGGGGCACAGGTGGCACGATGAGGGGCCCCGTGAACGCAAAGACCAGGCCCAGCGCGGCAGCGGCCGCCAGTCCGACGGTGGAAAACCGGATTGAATCCGCCAGTGCGCCGCACTCTTCGGGCGTGCAGTCGAGCGCGCCCTGGAGCGCGAATACGGTGCGCCTCCCGTTGCGAAGAACCGCGAGGAACGCGGCCGGCAGATACCCGGCAAGCAGGCAGTGGACCACGGCGATCCGGAGATCCCTCAGGATGCCCTCAGGTTGCCTGGCGAAGGCACCCTCCCGGGACACCTGAGCGATTGCTGGCCATCGATCGAATACCAGCTCGGACACGAGCAGCGCCAGAACAAGGATGCCACTGACGGTCAGCCCGAGTCTGAGGGGCGACGCGGCAAGCCCCCGGAGCCGCTTCACTCGTCAGCTGCGGGGTCAGCCGGAACCGCCGCGGCGTACCCCTCCAGCCTCACCGTCCACGCCCACTGGCCTGGAATCTCCGAAGCGGGTATGCCCGACAGGTCGATCCTCACCGCTCCATCCCTGAACCTCCAAGGCAGCCCGCCCTCCCGTCCCAACAGCGTGACGCGCGTTTCCTCGGCCGGCTCCGGAATCGGAAGTTCGAGCGTGCCGTCCGGCCACTCGAAGGTGATCGCGTACAGGTCTCCGTCCTTCTGCGTGTATGCCAGGTACTGCCGCATCGACGTGTAGGAGGCGGCGAGTCCATCGGCCTCCCTTCCATCCGCGGCTGAATACAGG
>JABDQB010000437.1 GCA_013042495.1 Gemmatimonadota bacterium | reverse complement strand
CCACCGCACTCGATGTTGCGGTATCGCCAAGTACCTCCGGGCGGATCAGCTTGATCGCGGCCGGTCGGGCCAGAAGACGGTGCGTGGCCCGGTAGACATCCCCCATGCCTCCCTGGCCAAGCAACTCGCCCACCTTGTAGGCACCGAGTTCGCGGGCTCGCAACACCCTTCGGCCCAATCCCCGAATTACTTTGGCCGGCACCACGGCCAGGAACGCGCACACGTAATTGGGAACGAACGCCCAGAGAAGCTCGTACGGATTAAGGCCATACTCGACGCCGCGCAGGGTGCCGATCCAGTACCAGAGGGGGTCCATGCTCGCGGCCAGGAGCGACGCCAGAAGCAACTTGCCAACGCCGGCCGGCACGATCGCCGGGTAGAAGATGATGACCACGCAGATCCACGACACGCCCATGCCTGGGGGCAGCAACGGGACCCACCAGTTGCCGGCAGCGATCAGTCCCGCCGTCACGACCTCGAACCCCAGACCCACGTCCAGCAGCTTCTCCGGTTCGTGGTGCAGCCTGCGGGCGATGAAGACCATTGCCAGAGAGATGACCAGGCCGATGATCGCGATCGTATTCCCGTATCGCGCCCACTGCTGGACCTCGGGCGGGGCCGTCCCGAACAACCGCCACGCCAGGTTGGTCATCACCAGAACCCACGCCCAGATCGCCGCTATCACCAGCGCCGCGATTCCCACGCGCTTGCAGGTCTGCTCGAGCATGTCCGATGGCATGAAGCTCAGACCGCCGCTGGGCGTGGCGAGGGCCGGCGTGGATGCGTGTGGAGCTACGACTCTCTCTTCCATGCGACTTTCTGTCTATGGGTGTGATGTGTCCAAACCGGAGCCTTCCGACAGCCAGGCCCGGGCCAATTGGTGTGCGATCGTGAGGGGCGGGGGCACTCGAAGCGCCCCGTCCTCGTCCCAACGCACTACTGCCTCAAGGAGTTCCTCCCGGGTGAACCAGCGGACGCTCTCCAGTTCCGCCGGATCGATGCGAGGCCGCCCGGCTAGCGCCTCGGCGAAACATCCGATCATGAGTGTCGACGGAAACGGCCACGGTTGCGATGAATGATAGCGGACGTGGCCGACCCTGAGGCCAGCTTCTTCCAACGTTTCCCGCCGCACGGCCTCCTCGATGGACTCCCCGGGTTCGACGTATCCGGCGAGGCAGGAATGGAGACCGGGAGGATACCGACGCGACCTGACGGCCCGGCCGAGTAGACAACTCCCGTTCCTATGGATCAGCATGATCACGACCGGGTCCGTGCGGGGGAACTGAACGACGCCACACCGTGAGTCGGTGCACCGGCGCGCGTGGCCAGCATCGATCATGGAGGATGCACTGCCGCATCGAGGGCAGTATCCGTGCGACGCGTGCCACGCGACCAATGACCGTCCCGTGGCCATGACAGATGCATCCGCCACACTGAGCAGCGGGGCTACCTCGCGGACGCCGCGGAAAGATGAGCTGCCCGCCCCGAGGTCGCCCTCCTGGACGGTCTCGGGCACCGGGACGGCAAATCGCGCCTCGCCCTCCTCCAACCCCAGGAACAGCGCCTCGGACGGGCCGACTACGACGACAGCCAGGTCCTCCGCGCTCAGCCACCCAAGACCCGGAGACCGCCCCCCCGTCACCAGAGGACTCGCGGCGCGATAGGGAAGGAAGCGGGCGCCGTCCGTCTCCAGGAGTCCGGCGATCGCAGCCGCGTCGCTCCGCAGGTGCGCTGCCCGATCCAGACATCCGCCGGCGAACGTGTGGGTCATGCCCTGGTCGCGGCCTTGGGCGGAGCGGTTCTTGGTCACGCGGCGGGAACGGCCCGGCCGTCGGCCCAGCGGCGAAGGGACCCCACTCGTTCGGAAAGCGTGACCGAGAGCGGAACGGCCGTCTCGATCTCAGCGAGCAGCGTCTCATGGTCTAGGTCCGTCTTCTCGGCAAACGCCGTGTACAGTCCCGCCACGACGGCCTGCTCCAATTCGCTTCCGGAGAACCCTTCGGCGGCGCCCGCCAGTCGATCAAGGTCGAAACGGCCGGGGTCGCGCCCTCTACGGGCGAGGTGTAGCGCGAGGATGTCGCGCCTGGCGGACACGCCCGGAAGATCGACGAAGAACACTTCGTCGAACCGTCCCTTCCGCAGAAGCTCCGGGGGGAGACGATCCACGTCGTTGGCGGTCGCCACGACGAACACACCGCTGTCACGTTCCTGCAACCATGTGAGAAACGTCCCCAGCAGGCGTCCGCTCACGCCGCCGTCCGCTTCGCCGGCATCGCGAGCGAAGCCCTTTTCGATCTCGTCGATCCAGAGTACGACCGGGGACATGGCATCCGCGGTGTCGAGCGCCTGCCGGAGGTTCCGTTCCGTCTCACCCACGTACTTGTCGTAAAGCGATGCGGGGTCGAGCCTTACGAGCGGCAATTCCCACTCGGCCGCGACGTTCCGCGCCATGAGGCTCTTGCCGCACCCTTGCACCCCCATCAGGAGGACGCCGCGCGGCGGTTCCAGTCCGAACTCGCGAGCCTCCGGACCGAGTGCTCCGTGCCTCTTCTCTAGCCACGCCCTGAGAGAATCCATTCCGCCGATCGGTTCCGGGCTGGCCGCCGGAAAGAACTCGAGCAGTCCGCTCTGCGCGACGGTGTCCCGCTTGGCTTCCCGTATCATCTGGATGTCCGAGGCCGTCAAGCGCCCATCGGTGACCATGGCGCGGCGCAGGATTCTGTGAATCTCGTCCAACGTGAGCCCCTGAAGCTCGCGTGCCATTCCATCCGCCTCGACCTCTCCAATCTCGATCCGAACGTCCTCCTCCAGCGCGGCGCGGCGAACGACCTGTCGCAGCGCTGCTTGAATGGCCTCCAGATCCGGTAGCGAGAGCTTGTAAGGGACGCCTTGCATTCCGATCTCGGGCGGAAGCCGCACTCCGTGGCCGGACAGAATCAGAGCCCGGCGATCGTCGGTGAAAGCAGGCAGGATCTCCCGGAGCTTTCGCACGAGCAGAGGGTCGTCGAAGTACGGGTGGAAGTCCGCGAGAAGGACCACACCTGGCGCCGCGGAGGCCTCCAGGTGGGCGAGCATTTTGAAGGGATCTGCCGTGTCGTACGTCGGCTGGTCCTTGCCCTCGCGCACCAGTCCCTGCGTCCGACTCCAGGTGAACAGGGGGACGTCGAGTCTTCGGGCGACCCGACCGAGGAGTGCCCGCAGCCGGTCTTCCTCCAGCGTATCGACGGCCACGACGGGGTATCGCGATCGAATCAGGATCTCGAGGTCCCGTGCCGAGTCGCTTCCCTGGCCGCCCGGCCTGGAATCAGCGTCTGAATATGCGCCAGCTGTTGCCACCGAGATCGTCCGTAATCTAGAGGGATGCGCCAGAGTTCCCGAGCATGACAATAGGCGGAACCGCACGGCCCCCTCAAGAGCTCACCGGTTCCAGTCCTTGCGGCTTCTGCCCCGAAAGCGAGATTGCGCCCTTCGAGATCCGCCTGGACTCGGGCGGTTTACCACGCAGAAGAGGGCAGCGGAATGAGCTTCTTCGATCAATTCATCTGGGGGAACTCCGTCGGAACCTGGCTGACAGCCCTCGCGGTAGCCCTCGCGACCTGGGGAATCCTTCGGGCTCTCACACCCAGGATCATCCGACGGGCCAAGGCCCTTTCAAAGTCGACGAGCACGTACGTGGACGATGCCGTGGTGGCGGCCGCCAATGCGACCCGGGACTTCTTCTACGCATTCGTAGGCCTGTACGCGGCCGTCCGGTTTGTGGAGCTTCCCGGGAACGTCGATTCGGTGTTCGGTCAGGTGCTGGTCTCAGCGCTGCTGATTCAAGTCGGGTTTTGGCTGGTCGCCGGATACCGGTCATTCCTCTCGGGCGCTCGCGACGCCAGGTATCCGGACGACCCGGAGGTCGCGACCTCTTTCCACCTGATACAGCTGGTCGGCGCCGTGGTCATCTGGTCCCTCGTGTTCGTGTTCGTCCTCCAGGCGTGGGGGGTCAACGTCACGGCGCTCATCACCGGTTTGGGGATCGGGGGAATCGCCATCGCGCTGGCCGTGCAGAGCATCCTGGCTGACCTCTTCGCGTCCCTGTCAATCATCTTTGACAAGCCGTTCGTGGTGGGGGACTACCTGACGATCGACGATTACCGGGGTACGGTCGAAGAGATCGGACTCAAGACCACGCAGCTGCGGAGCGTGTCGGGGGAGCAGCTCGTCTTCTCCAACAGTGACCTGTTGAGGAGCCGAATCCGGAACTACGGCCGTATGGTCGAACGCCGTGGTGACTTCAACTTCGGAATCGTCTATGAGACCGACCCCGATGTCGTTGCGCGCGTCCCGGGCTGGGTCGAGGAGATTATCGCGGCGCAGCCGATGACGCGGTTTGACCGGTGCCACTTCAAGACTCTGGGGCAGTGGGCGCTGGAATTCGACGCCGTGTACTACATGACGGTGCCCGACTACAAGGTGTTCATGGGCGTTCAGCAGAGCGTGAACCTCGCCTTGATGCGGAAGCTGGCGGCCGAGGGCGTGGGCTTCGCCTATCCGACTCAGCTGCATTATGAGCGCCGAATCGACGACTCGCAGCCGGGGGTCGACGCCATTCGCTGAAGGGCCGCGGGCGGTTGACGCTTCCGATCGCCCCCTGTAACATACGCGGCTGTTTTCGGAACGCGTACGGAGCGCATAGAGCGAGGCAGACATGACGGAGCTGTCGGCTACCGGCACGCCGATGATGGTACTGACGGGCACGGCGAACCCGGCTCTCGCGGCCAGGATCGCGGAAGAGTTGGACCAGCCGTTGTGCGAAGTGACCATCAAGAGGTTCGCCGACGGGGAGATCTTCGTCCGGATCGATGAGAACGTCCGCGGAAGGGACGTCTTCGTGATCCAGTCGACGAATCCGCCGGGTGAGAACATCCTGGAGCTGCTGCTTCTGATCGACGCGGCCAAGAGGGCGTCGGCCGCCCGGGTGACCGCGGTCGTTCCGTACTACGGGTATGCGCGGCAGGACCGCAAGGACCAGCCGAGGGTGTCGATCGCCGGTAAGCTGATGGCGAACCTGATCGTGGCGGCAGGGGCCGATCGCCTCATCACGATTGACTTCCACCAGCACCAGCTGCAGGGGTTCTTCGACATTCCGGTGGACCATCTGTACGCGGCGCCAGTGTTCATGCACCATTACGCGGACATGAGCCACGACGATCTGGTCGTGGTAGCCACCGATGTCGGTGCGGCGAAGATGGCCCGGGGGTACGCGAAGCGTCTCGGAGCGGGACTGGCCATCATGGACAAACGACGTCCGGAGCCGAACGAGGCCGAGGTCTTGAACGTGGTTGGAGACGTGGATGGCATGCGGTGCATCATCGCCGACGACATGGTGGACACGGCGGGGACCATGGCGAATGCCGCGGTCGCGCTGCGGGAGCGTGGAGCCCGTGAGGTGTACGCCATCGCGACGCATGCGCTTCTATCGGGACCTGCGGTGGAGAGACTGAATGGGGCAGGTTTCGTGGAACTCGCGGTGACGGACACGATCGCGATTTCAGATGAGAAGAGTTCGAGTCTCGAGAATCTCAAGACGGTGTCGGTGGCGAGTCTTCTGGCCAGGGCCATCGAGAGCACGCACTACAATCGTTCCGTGAGCAAGCTGTTCACATAGAATGGACTAACAAGGCCGGACCGGGCGGGACGGCGCGCGAGGAACACAGATGAGCAAGCAGGTAGTGTTACAGGTCGAATCGAGAAGCGAGACCGGCAAGGGCGCCGCAAGGCGCATTCGGGCTGCGGGCAAGATCCCGGGCAACGTATACGGGCACGGTGCCGAGCCGACGGCCGTCCTGGCGGACGAGCTCCAGTTCAAGGCCCTGATCAGCAAGATCTCGACCGAGAACACGTTGATCGATCTGAAGGTCGGCGACGAGACACCGAAGGTCGTCCTGATCCGAGAGATCCAGCGGCATCCCTATCGATCCGTAATCCTCCATGTGGACTTCTTCGAGATCACGGCCGGGCAGACGATCCGCGTCGCGGTGCCCGTGCGCCTCGAGGGAAATCCGATCGGAGTCAGGAACGGGGGAGTCTTGCAGGTCATCCGTTACGAGCTGGAGATCGAGTGCCTGCCTCGGGATATCCCGTCCGCCTTTGAAGCGGACATTTCGGGGCTGGAAATCGGCGACTCCCTGCATATCGGCGAGATCGACACCGGCGATGTCACGCCTCTCGAGGACGGGAGTCTGACCGTGTGTGCCGTGGTCGCGCCGAGGGTGATCGAGGTCGAGGAGGAAGAGGGCGAGGACGAGCTCTCGGAACTCGACGAAGACATCGAGCCGGAAGTGATCACGGCGCGCGGAGACGACGGGGACTCGGAGGAAGCGTAGCCCCCGTTCTGGCTGCCCGATGAAGCTGATCCTGGCCCTGGGTAATCCCGGGGACCGCTATCGCGATACCCGGCACAACGCCGGCTGGTGGGTGGCCGATCACCTTGCCAAGCGATGGTCCTTGGGTCCGTTCAAGCAGGTGGGTCCGGAGGCTTCCGTGGACGGGCCAGTGGGCGGCCACGAAGTCCGAATCATCAAGCCGATGACATTCATGAACCGGAGCGGCCGGGTGCTGTCGAAGTACCTGGCCGTTCAAGGTTTTCGCTTCGAGGAAGATCTCCTCGTTGTGGTGGACGACGCGGCACTGCCCCCGGGCCGTTTCCGCCTGAAGGGCAGGGGCTCGGCGGGCGGTCACAACGGCCTGCAGTCTGTCGAGGAGGCTCTGGGAAGCCGAGAGTATCCGCGGCTGAGGATCGGCGTCGGCGCGCCGACACATCCCGATTTGGATCTCGCCGATTGGGTGCTGGGCGTACCTCGGTCGGGAGACGAAGAAGCGATTTTGGAACAGTTTGGCAGGTTGGCCCTCGCGATCGAATCGTGGTTGAGCGAGGGAATGGAGTCCGCCATGAATGCCTTCAACAGTGCTTGAGGGCGGATAGCAACACGGTCACGGAAGACAAGAGAGGCTTTTCGTGGAGCATTGGATGACGTGGGCCCTGTGGTTCGGGCTTGGCGGCCTGGCGTTCTCGCTGCTGCTCTATTTCTACGTCAAGAGCCAGCCGGCTGGTGACGAAGGAATGCGCGAGCTTGCCGGTGCCATTCAATCGGGCGCCATGGCTTTTCTCAGGCGCGAATACTCGGTATTGGTGCCGTTCGTACTGGTGGTCGCGGCCATGCTGTACTGGTTGATCGGACCGTCCTCCGCGGCAGCGTACGTATTTGGAGCGGCCTGCTCCATTCTCGCTGGATTCCTGGGAATGCAGGCGGCCACTCGAGCGAACGTCAGGACGACGGAGGCTGCTCGCGAGTCCGGTCTGGCCAAGGCGCTGCGCGTGGCGTTCAGCGGTGGTGCCGTCATGGGGCTCGCCGTTGGAAGCCTCGGCCTGGCGGGGCTGGGCGCGGTGGTCCTGATCTTTCCCCCCGAGGCCGTCGGATTGCGCAACTTCGGGCAGATCGTGAGCGGGTTCGCCATGGGCGCCTCATCGATCGCTCTGTTCGCCCGGATCGGCGGTGGGATCTTTACCAAGGCTGCTGACGTCGGAGCCGATCTGGTGGGCAAGGTCGAGGCGGGCATTCCCGAGGATGATCCCCGTAACCCGGCCACCATCGCTGACAACGTGGGAGACAACGTCGGAGATGTCGCGGGCATGGGCGCGGACATCTTCGAGTCGTACGTCGGATCGATCGTGGCCACGATCGTCCTCGGCGTCACCGTCACCGTGATCTCGCCGGACCGGCGGGTCGCGGCACTCGCCCTGCCGCTCCTGTACGCCATGATCGGACTGATCGCTTCGCTTGTCGGCGTGTTCTCGATGCGAATTCTCGAGAAGATGAACCCGGCTGCGGCGCTTCGGAATACCACCTTCGTGGGCGCCGCCCTGTTCTGGATCGGGGCCTACTTCGTGACCGTACGTCTCGACGTGTTCGCCGGAACGTCAGGGCAGTTCTGGGCCTGGGGCAACGCTGCAGCGGGCCCGTTCTGGGCCATGCTGTTTGGTTCGCTCGTGGGCATCCTGATCGGGCTGGTCACCGAGTACTACACGGCGGCGAAGCCGGTGCGGGCGATCGCGGCGGCCTCGGAGACGGGCGCAGCCACCAACATCATCACGGGCCTGGCGGTGGGGATGGAGTCCGTGGCCATCCCCCTGCTGCTGATCTGCGCCGCGATCTTCTTCGCGTTCCAGTTCGCCGGTCTGTACGGCATCGGAATCGCCGCAGTCGGCATGCTCGCAACCGTCGGCGTCACCATGACGGTCGATGCGTACGGACCGATCGCCGACAACGCGGGCGGGATCTCCGAGATGGCCGGTCTCGGACCGGACGTTCGTGCGATCACGGACAAGCTGGATGCCCTGGGCAACACGACGGCCGCCATCGGAAAGGGCTTCGCCATCGGTTCGGCGGCGCTCACCGCGCTGGCCCTGTTTTCGGCGTACGCGAATGCCGTGGGCCTGACCGAGTCGGGAATCAACATCGTGGACCCGCTCGTCGTGATCGGCCTGTTCGTCGGTGGAATCACTCCCTTCTTCATCGCCTCGCTCACGATGACTGCCGTCGGCCGGGCGGCCGCTGGCATGGTCGCCGAGGTGCGTCGACAATTCCGTGAAATCACCGGGCTCATGGAGGGGACCGCCAAGCCCGACTCGGCCCGCTGCGTTGACATTTCAACGCGGGCCGCGCTCAGGGAGATGGTCATACCTGGTATCACGGCGATCATGGTTCCGGTCCTCGTCGGTCGATTCCTGGGTGTCGAGGCGCTGGGTGGGTTGCTGGCAGGTGCGACACTGACAGGGGTGCTCCTGGCGCTGTTCATGGCGAACGCCGGGGGGGCCTGGGACAACGCCAAGAAGTACATCGAGGGCGGGGCCCATGGAGGTAAGGGGTCGGATCCTCACAAGGCGGCGGTTGTCGGTGACACGGTCGGCGACCCGTTCAAGGACACTTCGGGGCCGTCGATGAACATCGTGATCAAGCTGATCAGCGTGGTGTCGCTCGTGCTGGCGCCGTGGTTTGTTCGGGTTCACGGACGTGCGGTCAGCGATGCCGGTGCGGCTGACGCATTGCGTGAGCTGGTGGCCTGGCTGCCCTTCTTGGGCTGACAGTGACAGGGCCTCGGCTTTAACGTCGGCTCCCGGCCCGCTAGCTTGGCGCGCCGCACCAGGAAAGGCTGGCGCGGCAAAGTTCAATGACAGACGACAGAATCTCCTGCCGCGGGGACGTGCCCGCGGCCACTCAGACCGAAGGAGCGAACGTAATGCGGGACTACGAAGTGGTATACATCTTCAAGTCCTCCCTCACGACGGAAGAGATCGAGGGACGTCTTGAAGGTTATCACGGCAGGATCCTCGCGCTGGCCGGAAGCGAGATCACGGCTGTGGAACACTGGGGCAAGCGTCAGCTGGCCTTTCCCATCGACCGGAACGACAACGGCTATTACGTCGTGACTCAGTTCACGGCATCCCCCGCCGTACTGCCGGACTTCGAACGAATGCTCAAGCTGGATGACGACCTTCTGCGTCATCTCGTGGTACTCTCGGAGGGAGAGCTTCCGGTACCTGTGCAGTACGAGCGCGGCGACGAGGATCGAGGCGGCCGTGGGCGCAGGGACGACGACGAGGTACGCAAAAAGGCTGCCGACAAAGTCCCCGAAGACGGCGACGCCGCTGAGGAAGAAACCGAAACCGCTGAGGACGATGCCGAAGCTGCTGAGGAAGCTGCCGATGCCGCTGAGGACGATGCCGATGCTGTTGAGGACGATGTCGAAGACGACTCTGACGACGCCGGCGATGATGACGACGCTGACGCCACACGGAGGGACTGAGCGATGGCATTCAGGAAAGTCTGTAAGTTCTGCGAGCGCAACGTGGAGCGCATCGACTACAAGGACGCTGATACGCTGGGCCGGCTGATCACGGATCGGGGGAAGATCCTGCCCAGGCGGGCAACCGGTACGTGTGCCCGCCACCAGCGACAGCTCGGAACGGCGATCAAGCGAGCCCGGTATCTCGCGTTCATCCCCTACATCCAGGGCTATCACTCCTGAATACGGGGCCTGAAGGGCAATGAGGGTTCCGGGGTCGTGACGGAACGCGGGTGGACTCTGGCGCGGGCTTCGCTGCTCGTCGTGGCGACACTTCTGCTTTCGCCGATGAGCCCCGTGTGGTTTGTCTTCGTCCCCCTCGCGCTGCTGCTTCTCGCATTTAGAAGCGAGGACTGGATGAGCGTTGCGGTCGCCGCAGTCATCCTCGGCCTGGGTTTCGCGGGCAGCCGACCAGGCGGGATCGAATGGTTTGTACCACGGGCATGGAGCCTGATCGCCGGGGGCGCTTTCGTTGCAGTCAGTATCGGCCGCGGGAGGAACGCCTGGCTGGATCGCTCCCTTCAAGCGATCGGGGTTGGTCTCGCCTTCGTGCTGCTCATCGGGCTGGCGCGCCCCGGGGTGTTGGAGGGCGTCAACTGGTGGATGACCGGCGAGATCAGACAGGCGGCCGTGGCCGCTGGGGGTATTCTCGAACAGCTTCAGGGAAGCGCCGACCCGGAGATTCGCCGGCAGCTGGAGGTCGCGGTCCAGCGATGGGTAGGGTTCCAGCAGGACGTTTATCCCGCGATGCTCCTGCTGGCCACGGTAGCCGCGCTAGGGCTGGCCTGGTTCGGGTTCGAGAGACTCTCGGGACGCTTCCGCAGTCCGGGGCCGCTCCGGGAGTTCCGATTCAGCAACCACCTGATCTGGCTGCTGATCGGAGGGCTCTGCCTGCTGGTGCTGCCGCTGGGCCGCGTGGCGTTCAGGGTAGGGGAGAACGCGACTTTGTTTATGGGAGGGCTCTATCTTGTGCGGGGCGCGGCGATCCTGCTTTGGATCGGCGCGACGGCCGCCACGACGGTGTGGAGTGCCGTTCTGCTCAGTCTGGCCGCTCTTTTTCTGTATCCGGTGGTTCTGGGTACGGCGCTTCTCCTGGGCTTGAGCGACACGTGGATTGACCTCAGGGAAAGACTGTCGCGGGCTCGGACGGACAACGATCTTTGAAGGTGTCGTTCAAGGGTTGCCCCAGGCGCCCGTGGACGTATGGATACGAAACGTAGGGGGGGCTGGTCATGGTTCAGGTAATTCTCAGACAGGTGGTAGATGACCTCGGTGACATCGGAGAGGTCGTGGACGTGCGGCCGGGCTATGCCCGCAACTTCCTGATTCCGCACGGTATTGCCTACGAGGCGACCGACGCTAATCAGAAGCGGTTCGAAGAAGAGAGAAGGCATATCCTCGATCGGTCCGCTCGCGAGTTGGATCGCGCCAGGGCTGCGGCGGAGCGGATAGAAGGTCAATCGGTTAGCTTCACGGTTCGGGCCGGCGAGGAAGGCAAGCTCTTCGGCTCGGTGACGGCTTCGGACATCTCGGAGGGTCTGGCCGAGAAGGGTTTGGACGTGGACCGCCATTTGATCCGCCTCGAGGAGCCGATCAAGCAGCTTGGCGTGTACAGGGTAACCGTGCGCCTGCATGCCGAGGTGAGACCAGAGGTGACCGTTTGGGTCGTCGCGGAGGGCGATACCGAGAGCTGACCGGAACACTGCCGAAGCGGGTTACCAGGCACCCGCCCTCGACACAGGAGGCATCCGGGGTTTGAACCACTCAGAGGATAAGGCGCACGTGTCTGAGCCGACGCCCTCGCGTGCGTCCCGGCCACGGGTCCGAATCGCCTACCTCGACGGGCACCGCCTGCGCCGCGGATTCCTTGCCGGCGCCGCCTACGTCGGCCGGCAACGGGCCGAGTTGGATCGAATCAACGTCTTCCCGGTTCCGGACGGCGATACGGGCACCAACCTGACCCTTACCTTGCGCTCTATCTCCGATGCGCTGCGCCACGTTCGCAGTGATTCGTTCTCGGAAGTCGCCGGGGTCGCCGCCGAGGCAGGAGTCCTGGCGGCCCGGGGCAATTCGGGGATGCTGTTCTCGAGGTACCTGCTCGGTTTCTCGGAGAGCATCGGCCGCCGGCTCAGGGTCGGCCCAAGAGAAATCGCCGAAGCTCTCTCCGTGGCCGCGGCGTCGCTCCACGACGTGCTCGAGGATCCTCGCGAGGTCACGATTATCACCGTTGCGCGCGACCTCGCCGCCGAAGCGCGGAAGCGGGCCCATTCGCGGCAGGACCTCTATCTCTGGTTTCGAGATCTCCAGGCGGCTTCGGAGCGCTCGCTTCAGCGCACCAAGGAGCTCCTGCCGGTTCTTCGCGAGGCGGGCGTCGTTGACGCCGGAGCGAAAGGACTCGTGTCGTTCTTCGAGGGTGTGGTCCATTACATCGACGGACACGCTCCCGGTGACGTGGTCGCCGAGGCACCCCTCGAGCGCACACACGGTGGCGATCGGCCGTCCCTGTACGTAGCGCGCGAGGCTGGCTTCGGAGCCGGCGAAGGGAGGTACTGCACGCAGATCGCGGTC
>JABDQB010000435.1 GCA_013042495.1 Gemmatimonadota bacterium | reverse complement strand
TGGCCGTACCCTGGCTGATAGAGAATTACGACGCCGAGGTGGAGTGCGTCGTGGTCGATGTCGGGCAGGGCCTCGAAGATCTCGCCGGCATTGAAGCGCGGGCTGCGTCCGCTGGAGCGGTCGGCTGCCATGTCGTCGACGTGCAAAATGCTTTCGTGGAGGAGTTCATCTGGCCGACGCTGCGAGCCAGCGCCGTGTATGGCCGGAAGTACCTGCTCGGCACCGCCATGGCGCGGCCGATCATCGCGCGCGAGGTGGTGCGCGTGGCACGCCAGATCGGGGCCACCGGTCTGTCGCACGGCTGCACCGGCAAGGGAAACGACCAGGTCCGGTTCGAGCTCACGTTCGCCTGGCTGGCGCCCGACCTCGACGTGATCGCTCCGTGGCGCGAGTGGGACATCCGGGGTCGCAAGGATGCGGAGGAATACGCTCGTCGCGCCGGCGTTCCGCTGCCCCCCGCGAAGACGTCGATGTACTCGCGCGATCGCAACGTGTGGCACATCTCGCACGAGGGCGGTCCGCTCGAAGATCCCACCACCATGCCTGAGCCGGACATGTTCCTGTTCAGCGCGGACCCGCGCACGGCTCCGCCGGAAGGCGAGGTGGTGGAGATCGGGTTCGAGGACGGGACGCCCGTGTCGGTGAACGGCGAGCGCATGACGGCGCTCGCCCTGCTCGAGCGGCTGAACGGGATCGGGGGCCGGCACGGCGTGGGACGGGTGGACCTTGTCGAGGACCGGATCGTGGGCCTCAAGTCGCGCGGCGTGTACGAGACCCCGGGCGGTACTCTTCTCTACGCCGCGCACCGCGAACTCGAACAGCTCGTGCTCGACCGGCGCACCCTGGAGCTCAAGGACGAGGTCGCAATGCGGTACGCCCGCCTGGTGTACGAGGGACGTTGGTGGGGCACCGAGAAGGCGGCGCTCGATGCGCTGGTGGACGTGACCCAGCGACACGTGAACGGGTCGATTTCCCTGTTCCTGTGCCGCGGCAACGTCTCCGTCGCCGGACGCTCGAGTTCGACCGGCCTGTACCGGGAAGAGTACGCCACCTTCGAGAGCGGGGGGCTGTACGATCACGCCGACGCCACCGGCTTCATCCGTCTGTTCGGCCTGCCCTACCGGCTGGCGGGCCAGGCACGCCTCGAGGACGCCCGGGAAACGGGCGCCGTGCCGCCACCGGCACCGGAACCCGAGGAAATGGCTGGCAGCGACTGGCTCGACTGACGCCTCCGGAGTCTGAAATGACGAATGACGGCGAGATGCGCCTGTGGGGCGGCAGGTTCGAGGGCGGACCGGCGCCGGAGCTCGATCGAATCAACCGTTCCCTTCCCCTGGACTGGCGGCTGTGGCCCTACGAGCTGGCCGTCGATCGGGCCTGGGTGAGCGAACTCGCCGCGGCCGGGCTGCTGGATGACGAGAGTCATGGTCGCATCCTGGACGGGTTGGCCGCGGTCGAGATTCGGCTGGCAGCCGGTGACCCGGGACTCGAGCCTGACGAAGACGTGCACACGCTGGTCGAGCGTTGGCTCGCGGACGAAATCGGCGCGGAAGCCAGCCAGATTCGGATTGGCCGTTCGCGGAACGACGTCGTGGCCACCGATACACGCCTGTGGACGCTGGACGCCTGTCGGCGGATCGACGCCGCAGTGCGCGATCTCCAGGTCGCCATTCTCTCGACGAGCGAGCGTGGAATCGACGCCCCCTTCCCGGCGTACACCCACCTGCAGCGGGCACAGCCCACGACCGCCGCTCAGTGGCTGCTTTCCCACTACTGGCCGCTCGTTCGCGGGCGTGAGCGTCTCCGGGACGCCCGGACGCGCGTCGCACGCCTGCCGCTCGGCGCCGCTGCCGGGACCGGATCGACGATCCCGGTGGATCGTGACCGCCTGGCGGACGCACTCGGATTCGAAGGCCCGTGTGAGAATTCCCTCGACGCCGTGGGAAGCCGTGACTGGGCGGCGGAGGTCCTGTTTGCGTGGACGCAGCTCGCCGGCGACCTGTCCCGCCTCGCGGAGGACCTGGTGCTCTACGCGAGCGCCGAGTTCGGGCTCGTCCGGCTGTCCGACGCGTTCAGCACGGGATCGAGCCTGATGCCTCAGAAGCGCAACCCGGACGGCGCGGAACTCGCCCGTGCCCGCGGCGGAACACTGCTTGGCCTCCTCGCCGGCTACCTGGCCTCACTCAAGGGACTTCCGACGGGCTACAGCAAAGACCTGCAGGAAGACAAGCGGACGCTGTTCTCGGCCGAAGAGGCGGTGATCGAGACACTGGCCGTGCTCGCCGGCACGATCGCCACCTTGAGTTTCGATGAGGATCGCGCGCTGTCATTGATCACGCCTGACATGCTGGCGGGCGATGTGGCCGAGCTCCTGGCCGCGGAAGGCTTGCCGTTCCGATCAGCGCATGAGCTCGTCGGCCGACTGGTGCGCCAGGCGGAAGCCGAAGGATGCTCCGTATCGGACTTCGTGGGAAGCAAGGCCGGCATGGTGGACCCAGCGCTTGCGGTGATCGGGCCGGACTGGTGGGATGTGGCTGCTGCCCTTGAACGCCGTTCGGTCGATGGGGGCAGCTCCGCGGCTGCCGTCCGCGACCAACTGCGCGAGGCGCGCAGCCGGCTCGACGGCTGATCGAGACCGATCTTCAGACAGGCTCCCCCGCCGTGACAGCCGCGATCACTCCAGGATCGACCCCGTCCATCTTCAGGATGTTCTCCGCCGTTTCGCCAATGAGACTGTCGGGGGTCGACGCGCCCGCCGTAAGACCAATCTCCACCGGTCCGTCAGGCAGCCACTCATCAACCACATCGATTTCCTGCGTACCCGCCCGCTTGAACGTGATGACTCCCGACTCCACGTCGATGCCACGCGCCGACTCGATGTGGAAGGTGCGAGTGGACTCGGCGCACAGGGTGGCCAGGTGGTTGGTATTGCTCGAATTGAACCCGCCGACCACGACCATGGCATCCGGCGGGTTTCGCATCATGTCCTTGATGGCATCCTGTCTGTCCTGGGTCGCGGAACAGATCGTGTCGAAGCTCCGGAACCGGTCGGGAAGCTCTTCAGCCCCGTAGCGCTCCGCGATGGCCTCTCGCAGCCGGCCAGCGATCGCGAGCGACTCGGAGGCCAGCATGGTCGTCTGGTTGGCTACTCCGATCCTCGCCAGGTCCGTTTCCGGGTCGAAGCCCTCGGACGCCCTCTCCATGAACTTGGCCTGGATGACCGATGAGTCCACCTCGCCCCGGATGAACCCGCACACGATGTCCGTCTCCTCCATGTCACGGACGACCAGGTACCGACCTTCCGGATACTTGAGAACCTGCGAGCTCGTCGCGCGGGTTTCCTCGTGAAAGTGCTTTCCGTGGATCACGGCCGTGAAGCCATCGCGGGCATAGCTCTCCACCCGCTTCCACACGTGCAGGACGGACCCGCACGTCGTGTCCACGAGGACGCACCCGATCTCGCGCAGCTTGTCGAGGTCCGCGATCTGCACGCCGAAGGCGGGTATTATGACTACGTCGTCTGCCCGTACCGGCGAGAAATCGAACTCTCCGTCCTCGCCGGGGAGAAGGAACCGTACCCCACGATCGCTGAGCTGCTGGTTTACGTGTGGATTGTGGATGATCTCGCCCACCAGGAAGATCCGCCGGCCCGCGAACTTGGCGCACGTCTCGTACGCGTACTCGACGGCTCGATCCACGCCATAGCAGAAGCCCAGGCTTCGGGCCATTCGGAACGTGAATCGGCCCACGGTCAGCCGGTAGTCGGAAGCCTTGATCGCCTTCACGATCTCGCTGCCGTAGGCCTCGGCCAGGAGCGGCTTTACTTCGGCCTTCAGACCGAGCCCGCGCCGGAAGTAGTTGTCTCCGTTTGCTTTCATGGTCCAGATGGTAACCCGTCGTGCCTTGGGAGTTCAACTTCCGTGCACGGCCTCCACGAGGAACAGGGCACTGGCGTCAGCGAGTTTCACGCTCGGTGATTCGATGTCCGCCCGGCCGGATCGTGTCCATGCCCCCGGGCGGTGCCCCAGCGAGCGCGCGAGGAGCCGGGCCTTTTCCGCTTTCCCCGTCCATGCTCGTTGCGACACGCTGTCACAGTCGGCATCCCGCACCTTGCGCCCGATTTCGGCGTACACGAGGGCGGCAGCCCGAATCGCCGGACGGCATCTTGGCGGCAACCGCTCGATGCCGGGCCACGCGGCGGCGTACAGGTCATCCGCATCGTCGAGCAGGCCATTGACCGACGCGCGGATACCGTCCACGGCCGCGGGCGACGCCAACCAGACGTCCGGGACGACTCCCGCTTCCTCGAGGGAATCCAGCGGCAGGTACAGGCGCCCGGTCCGCGCGTCTTCGCCCACGTCGCGGGCGATGTTCGTCAGCTGCATGGCGACCCCGAGCCGGCACGCCGCCGAGAGCGTCTCCGGATCCCGCCGTTCCATCACCGTCGTCATCATCGCCCCCACCGTCGAGCCGACGCGCACGCAATAGTCGATCACTTCGGACAGGTTCGCGTAGCGACGTCCGGTCACGTCCCATTCGAAGCCCTCGAGCATGGCTTCCGGAATGTCGCGCGAGATCCGGTGCCTAAAGACGGCGTCCGCGAAGGCGCGCTCCACGGCGCCCTTTGGCCGGCCGACGTACACGCGCTCCAGCCCCGCCCGTATCGACTCGAGGGCTTCCGCCGGTCGATCCGTCCGATCCACCGCGTGATCCGCGACGCGACACCAGCCGTACACGGCGCCCGCGTCGTCCCGCACGCGCGGTGGCAGAAGCACGGAAGCGGCATAGAAGCTCTTGGACCCCTCACGCAGCAGCCGGCGGCACGCACGCCGGTCTTCGGCCAACGCCGGCAGCGTCGACGGGTCGGCGTGTCCGCTCACGACCGGCGAGGCCCCGGATCGGGAACCACGGAATCCAGCACCCGGGCCGACGACAGGACTCCGGGCACGCCCGCTCCCGGGTGGGTACCTGCGCCCACCAGGTAGAGACCTTCCACGTCTTCGCTGCGATTGTGCGGCCTGAACCAGGCGCTCTGGGTGAGGATGGG
>JABDQB010000433.1 GCA_013042495.1 Gemmatimonadota bacterium | reverse complement strand
GACCGGACTCGACCGTGACTCCAAAGCCCAGGCAGAGCAGGTCCGCTCCATCTCCGTCGAACGCGTTTCCGACAAGGTCGGCACCGTACCGCCGGCACTCATGCTCGCCATCGACGACGCCCTACGCCTCCACCTCGCCCTCTGATCATCCGCTTGAGTCCGGGCGGCCGGCGGTCGCGCTGAGACCCCCTGCGGAGCAAGGGATCTCAGGCAGCGGGTATCGGTTGTTAGCCCTTCTCGAGCTCACCGATGTAGGTGACGGTTCCTCTGGCGAAGTCCACTTCGATGCTCCCGGTGCCGGAGAGCTTCTCGTAGTCGCCGGTTCCGCTGTCGACGGTCCAGGTAGCGACCTCATTGATGCCTTCGAAGTCATAGTCGGCCGGGGGTAGCGTTCCGGTCCCCGCCATGACAAAGTAACCCGACCCGTCGGTGCACGACCATTTGTCGTACTTGGCGCTGAAAACGATCTCACCGGTTTCCATCTCGACTTGCTTGAGCTGGTTGGCCTCCTCTTCGGTGAGGATCTTGCCGTCCAGATCTACGAAGTAGAGCTCCTCAAACATGGCGGCATCGCAGACAATGCCTTCCTCGGCCGCTTGTCCCGTGACCACGGCAGGGTCCGTCGGCGGTCCGAGTGGACCGGTGATTTGAACCGCCATTGGCTCGCTCGATCCTGAGCACGCACCGAGGGCAGCGAGCAATCCTGCAACCAGCAGGTAGTAGATAGTTCGCATTCTGTGCCTCCTTCTATCCATGCTGCGAGTGTCCGCTACTCCGACTGCAAGATGGCAGCAGACCCACAATCACGGTGTCGTCGGGCAGGTTTCGAAGTGATAGGCAATGCATTCCGCCGGCGAGAGTGGTCGCCCGACCCGCCGGCGAGCGATGTCGGTGAGTTCCTGGATGTCCAGGGCCCACACCTGCACCCCCATCTCGGTACCGGTCGCGAGATAGCGACCATCGGAACTCAGCGCCACCGACGGGAAGATGGCGTGGCCGCCGAAGACCATGCGCGTCTCGCCGGTGTCGGCATCCCACAACTGGGCCGTGCCATCGTGGCTACCGGTCACCACGGCTGATCCATCCGATGACCAAACGGCGCTCTCGACGGGACCGGCATGACCGGTGAGGGTCCGGACGAGGCTCCCGGCCGACACATCCCAGATCCGAACCGTCCCATCACCACCACCCGTTATGAGCCGGGTGCCGTCGGGGCTGAACGCCACCGCACCGATCCACAGCGGGGCGTGGTTCACCTCCATCACCAACTCCCCGGATTCCACATCCCACACCTGGACGTTCGGATCGGGTGTGAGCAGCGTCTGGACGGCCAGCAGCTCGCCCGTCTGGTTGAGGTCAACCGTCTGACCGCAGGGGGCGGGCGGCGCCGCAAAGACGAGCTCTCCGCTGGCGGCGTCCCATACCCGGGCCGGAATCCCGAAGTTGTCGCAGGTCGCCGCGGCGATCCGCTGTCCGTCGCCGCTCCAAACCGAAGGTGCCTTCATGTAGGGGTGTTCGAACAGCGTCCGGATCGGTTCACCCGTTGCGGCATCCCACAACGCCACCGACCCGTTCACGGCCTCGAGCCTCGAGCCCGTGGTGGTGAGGAGCCGGGATCCGTCGGGGCTCATGGAAACCCCGGTGACGACCCCCCACTCCTCATTCGGATCGCCTATGTACGGAGCCACATTCTCGATGACGAGCTGGGGCTTCCAGTTGGAGGTTGGGCGAATGATGACGTCGCGACCCTCAGGTCCGGTTGTGGCGACCAGCTCTCCGCTCTGGTCGAACCCAACCGCCCGGTGCGCAGGCCAGGCGCCCACTTCGCCTGCCCCGGCGGCGGAGACATCCCACACTCGGACGCTCCCGTCCATGTCTATGGATGAGCCGACGCTACCGGACCCGTCGAGCGCTACCTGCAGGACGAGTGACGAGTGTCCTGGGAGGCTCAACCGGGGCTTGATGGCATCGTTCACGATCGACCATACGCTCACTTCGCCCCCGTCTCCGCCCGTCACGAGGGTGCGTCCGTCGTTGCTCAGATCGAGTGACGTGACCTGCAGAGTCCCGGCATCTGTTGAGACGATCTGGGCTCGCGTTGCCACGTCCCAGATCCGGATGGTGCCGTCCATACTGCTCGTGATCAGGGTGCCGCCGCCGGGAGAGAACTCCGCTCCCGTAACCGGACCTTCATGACCTTGAAATGCCCCGGCCCAATCACCCGTTGTGAGGTCGAGCAGCTTCACCTCACCCTGCAAGGCCGCCGCGCTGGAGCCGGTTGTCACGGCTAGCTGTTGACCATCCGGGCTGAAGTCGAGTGCCAACCCCGGACAGCAAAACTCCCAGGCGATCGGGTCGTCGGCTACCACGAGTTGGTTCCCGGACTCCACGTCCCACACGAACACGCCTCCGCCCCAGGGGGCGAGCGCTGCCAGCCAGCGGTCGTCGGGACTGAAGGCCATCGGGCCGACTGAGTCGGTTGGTCCCGTCAGCTCAGCGACCTCCCGCCCCGAAACCGCGTTCCAGAGCTTCACCTCTCCGAGCTTGTCGGTTCCTGTGGCCATCAGCGAGCCGTCGTGGCTGATCGCTACCGATTGAACCGTCCACCCGGGCTTCTGGTCAGGGAGCTGCAATCGGACCTCACCGGTGACCGGATTCACCAGGCGGGGTGGGTTTCCACCGATGACGAGACCGCTCTCCGGATGGAACGCGACGTCGTATCTGCCGATGTCGGTTCCGAGGAGCCGGTGGGCGGGGATCGCAAGATGGAGGGCCTCCTGGGCATCTCGCAGGAGGAGCTCGTCGTCGGCCCCAGAGTCGAGTGATTGCAGAGCGAGAAGGATCGCCAGCTCCGGGTCGGTATCGAGGTTTGCCAGCGACGCGCTTGCCAGCTCGCGTGCCCGGGCCTCCCGCTGGCTGGCAGCCGCCTCCCGGCTCTGGTTGGTTGCGAAGACGGTCAGTGCCGCCCCCACCAGCGCCGCTAGGGAAACGACTGCCACCAACCAGCGCAGCCGACGCACCGCCCGTTGCTCGATTCGCAGCTCTTGGTTCCGCCGCTCCTCCTCCGCCCCCCGTTCGTCGTCGCGCCGTCCGATGCTGGCGGCAATGAAATTCTGCTCGGGTGTGGTGAGCTCGATGACCCCGTCGGCGGTCCTGCCCGCATGCAACTCGAGCCGGGAACCGGTGAGGAGGTAGTCGGCATCTCGCCCCGCCGCCTCCCACTCGGCGACCTCGCCCGTCAGTGCCCGCTGCAGTCGCAGATCTTCGCGGGCATCGTCGAGCCAGCCGCGCATGCGGGGCCACTCCCGCAGTAGTGCCTCGTGGGCAACTTCGACCGTCGCTGCTCCGG
>JABDQB010000430.1 GCA_013042495.1 Gemmatimonadota bacterium | reverse complement strand
CACCCACTCAGGCGCGATTTCTTCGGCCAGTGCTAGCATCGAGTCAGCGGCGGCCGTCCGCTCCCAGGCCGTCTCATTACCCCCGTCTGCCAGCTCGGCAGCCAGGTCGCTTTGAGCTCTCGCCCGTTGCACGAGTTCCCACGCCTGGACGTTCTCGGCCCCCGCCTGGCGCTCGATCACTTCCAGTTCCTCTCCCAGCATCTCGCGCAGGAACAGCGCCACCTGCTGGGCCAGCTCATCCTGCAGCTCGAACACTTCGGCGCGCGGCCTGACAAGTTGCTGTCTGCGGAAGGCCTCCCCGGTGGAAGCACGCAGGAGCGACACCTCGACCCTCACCTGGTCCTCCGACAGCGCTACGGTACCGTCGACCAGGGTGCCGACCTGCAGGGTTCTCCCGATGCTGTCCGTCGGCACCACGGCCCCCCGGAACAGCGCGGAGCCATTGCGGGAGGTGACCTCCAGCGCGCTCACCTTGCTGAGCTCGTTGATCAGGGCTTCCGTGAGACCGGCAGCCAGGTACGGGACCTCTTCCTGCGGGCTACGGGGATCGAAATAGAGGACCGCGATTCGGCGAGGATCCTCGGTCTCCGTCAGGTTCTCCAGGGCGGAGGCCCGGGTGGCCCGCGCGTCCTGCCGGGTCGTGTCCCGCATCACGAAGTCGCGGATGGCGAACCCGCCTCCGAGGACCAGGATCACCGCGGCGGCCGCCAGGAGCTCGACGGGAATTTTCTTCCTGCGCTTGCGAGGCTTCCCCGGCACCAACCCCACGGCCGCGGGATCGAGCAGCACTCGATAGACCTGCACCGGCTCGTCGATGTTCTTGACGCCGTGCGGGCCGAGGTCTTCGAAGCCGAGCGCGACCTTGTTCTTGACCTGGCTGAAGGCGCTGCCGGAGATGTAGACGTCGCCGGGATCGGCCAGCGACTCGATGCGAGCCGCCACGTTGACCCCGTCGCCGTAGATGTCCCCGTCCTCCGCGACGATGTCACCCACGTTGATCCCGACGCGGAAGATGATCCTTCGGTCCTTAGGAGAGTCCTTCTCTCGTTCCGGCATCGCGCGCTGGATCTCGGCCGCGCACTCCACCGCGTCCACGGCGCTCGCAAATTCGGCCAGCAGCCCGTCGCCGGTTCCCTTGACGACGCGTCCGTGGTGGTTCGCGATCGCGGGATCGATCAGCTCACTGCGGTGGGTCTTCTGGCGCGAAAGTGTATCGGCCTCGTCGCCTTCCATCAGGCGCGAGTACCCGACCATGTCGAGCGCGAATATGGCGGCGAGCCTGCGTTCCATCCCTTCCCTCCGGGGGGTGTCGGGTGGACGACCTTGCTCAGAATGCGGGCGGCAGAATTGCAGTGATTCTACGCGATCGGGGCGCCTCTCGCGACTGCGGACGAGTCCACCGGACGGTGTCTGAAGCGAGCATGTCGACCGGAGCCTCAGCCTGCGCATCTAGCGAATTCCCCGGCTGAACGAACCGGCCTCGGGTTAGACTTTGGCCTTTCGAGACCGTAGACTATTAGCCTGACAGTCCCAGCCAAGGGGTTTCGGATGAGGCTCTCCTCGCAGTCGTCCGTAGCGGACTCATTCTCTTCCCTTGTCGTTGACGACGGAACGGATCTCGCCCTGACGGACGGATCACGTGTCGCCGTCGTCGGCGGCGGCCCTGCCGGTTCGTTCTTCTCATACTTCCTGCTCAAGATGGCCGAGGCGATCGACCTCGACATCGAAGTCGACATCTACGAGCCCCGGTCGTTCGGTCACTGTGGCCCGGCAGGGTGCAATCACTGCGGAGGAATCGTTTCCGAGTCCCTCGTCCAGTTCCTGGCCGCCGAGGGAATCAACCTCCCTCCTGAAGTGGTCCGACGCGGTATAGAGTCCTACGTGGTCCACATGGACGTGGGCAGCGTGGCGATTCAGAGCCCCTCGGGAGAGCAGCGCATCGCATCTCTATACCGGGGAAACGGGCCTCGCGACGGCGGGGACAGTCCTTGGGACAGCTTCGACGGCTATTTGCAGGGCATCGCCACGGAGCGCGGCGCACAGATCGTACGCCGGCTCATCACGGACGTGCAGTGGCGTGAGCAACGCCCGTGGCTCATCGGGGCCGATGGGGAGGCCGAGCGCTACGACCTCGTCACCGTGGCCAGCGGAGTGAACAGCAATTTCCTCAAGCTCCTCGGAGACCTCCCCGCGGCGATCGAACCTCCGAAGACCACCCGCACGTACATCTGCGAATTCCGCTCGACTCCCGAGGAAGTGCTCCGGGTGCTGGGCAACTCGATGCACGTGTTCCTGCTCACCATCCCCCGCCTGGAGTTCGCCGCCATCATCCCGAAGGGCGAGTTCGTGACAGTGGTGATGCTGGGCGAGGAACTGGACCAGGAGATGGTGCACGCGTTCCTGCAGGACCCGGTGGTCGAAGCGTGCTTCCCCACCGATGCCACGCCGTGCGTCTGCAGCTGCTCCCCCCTGATCAACATGGGGGCGACCA
>JABDQB010000416.1 GCA_013042495.1 Gemmatimonadota bacterium | reverse complement strand
TCCATGCGCACTGCCAGCTGAGGAAACCGCGCTCCGGGTGCGGCATGATGGCCAGGTGCCTGCCGTCCGGTGAACACAGCGCGGCGATCCCATTCGCCGAGCCGTTCGGGTTGAACGGGTAGCGTTCGGTCACGTCACCCACGTCGTCCACGAAGCGCACCGGCGCGAGCCCTTCTGCTTCCACTCGTCTCAGGACTTCTTCGTCGGGAAAAAACGCCCGGCCTTCCCCGTGCGCCAGCCACACGCCGAGCGTTGCACCCTCCATGCCCCGCAACATCACCGAAGGGCTCTCGAGAATGCGCACGGTGGTGTAGCGGCACTCGAAGCGGTCGGAGGCGTTGTGAATGAACCGCGGTTGCAGGCGATCCTCGATGCCGCGCCACGGGACCCAACCGAGAAGCGCTTCCAGCTGGCATCCGTTGCACACGCCGAGCGTGAACGTGTCCGGACGGGCCGCAAAGACATCGAACTGCTCGGCGAGCTCCGGGTGGAATCGGATCACGCCGGCCCAACCCTTGGCCGAATCCAGGACGTCCGCATAGCTGAAGCCGCCCACGAACGCGATGCCGTGAAAGCCCTCCAGGCAGATTCGGCCCGCCAGCAGGTCGGACATCGCCACGTCCCACGGCTCGAAGCCGGACAGGAAGAAGGCCGAGGCCATTTCCCGGTCCGAGTTGGAGCCTTCCTCGCGCACGATCGCGATCTTCGGCTTGGCCGCCCTGACCAGGATCTCCGGCGCGGTGGGCGCCATTTCCCACGGGACGTCATACACGGGGGCGACGCGCTCGCGCAGGCCGTCCCTCTCCTGGACCACGCACGCCGGGTTTGCCTGCAGGGCGTCGAGCTGAAAGCCGGTGGCCTCCCATGTGTCCCGCAGGTCCCGCATGTCCGCCTCGAGAACGGTCTGACCGCCTACTGCGACCCTGATCTCCGCGCCCGAGACTGCTCTCCCGATGTCATGGCACGGGATGTTGGCGGCCTGGAACATGTTGACCGCCCGTTCCGCGCGATGCGCGGGGACTTCCATCACCAGTCCCAGCTCTTCGTTGAACAGGATCGGAATGGCGTCGGAGGCATCGCCCGGCACGTCGATCTCGAGCCCGCAATTTCCGGCGAACGCCATCTCCAGGAGCGTCGTGATCAGTCCCCCGTCACTCCGATCGTGCCCGGCCGCAACCTGGTCCTCTCGGATCAGCCTCTGCGTCACCTCGAAGGCCCGCTTCAACTGCGAGGGGTCGCCGAGGTCCGGCGGGTCGTCGCCGAGCTGCCCGAACACGTGTGCCAGTGACGATCCGCCCAGCCGCGTCAGTCCGTGGGCGAGGTCGGCATACAGAATCCGTCCAGATTCGCGATGCTCGAGGTCGGGGGTGACGACCTTCGTGACATCGGGACACGTGACGTACGCGGAGACGACAAGGGAGCCCGGAGCCTTCACGGTCTCGTCTTCGCCGTCCTCGCCCGGGGCCAGTGCCGCCATGGAAAGGCTGTCCTTGCCGCCATCGATCGCGATTCCGAGCTGAAGCAGGCAGGCCGCGAGCGAGTTCGCGGCCATGGCCAGTGCGGCTCCTTCGCCGGGGAGCTTGGCGGCCCACATCCAGTTACCCGAACACTTCACGTCTTCGAGGGCGCTGACCGGAGCCCACACCAGGTTGGTCAACGCTTCGCCCACGCACATGCGGGCCATGGCGACGGGGTCCAGCAGGCCCTTGATCGGCTGCTCGCCGATCGCTGTCGCGCCGCCGGTGACGCCGAAGTGGCTCTGTCCGATCACCGCCACGTCGGCGACCGTGAGCTGCAGGGGCCCGGCGGTGGGCTGACGCGCCACCAGGCCGGTCACGCACCGATCCACCTTCGTCGTGAGGAAGCGCTTCGAGCCCACCGAAAGCAGCCGCAAGACACGGTCCAGGGCATCCGCCACCGAGAGGTCGGCCGGGAGGTCGAGCGGCAGCAGCTGCGGGTCCACCCGCGCGAGCTCGAACCTCTTCTGCGGCATGTCGCCGAGGACGGCGTCGAGGTCCAGGTTCACGGGAGTCGAGCCGTCGGTCTCGTCGTGCAGGACGATGCGTCCGTCTCCGGTGACCCGTCCGACGAATGCCACCGGCACCTTCTCACGATCGGCGAGCGAGCGAAACAGGTCTTCGTGCTCCGCGCGAAGCAGCAAGGCGTCGTTTTCCTGGTACTCGGCGCCCCAGATCTCGAGCACCGACAGTGACTCGTCTCCCACCGGGATGTCGCGCACTTCGATCCGGGCGCCCGCTGGCTCGACGATTTCCTTCAACACGTTGCAATTGCCGCCCGCGCCCTGGTCGTGGATGCTGAC
>JABDQB010000413.1 GCA_013042495.1 Gemmatimonadota bacterium | reverse complement strand
CGCGTGGGACGAGTGGCAGATGCCTCATCGGCAGGGGAATTGAAGCGCGATCGGTGTCCCGCCCGCGCCAGCGCGGCGGAGAGGCCGAACGCGTATGCAACGAAGCAAAGAAAGAACACCATCTGAGGTCCCCAGGTAGACGGGATTCGCCTTTACGACCCTTCCCGGCGCTCCCAATCAGGCCAACAGCTCCACGAAGGTCAACTCCGCGAGCCAATCCGCGGTCTGAGACAGCTGCGCAGGACCGAGCTTAAGTCTGCGCTCCGGACCACGTTCTTGGTCGCCCTCCCAGCAGGTGAAGATCTCGACAGGCCCTGATCTCAGGGCCGACTCGAGGTACTGCACGAGATCCGCACGAGATTGAGCGCTTGCCTCGACACCTTCGTCGCTCTCTGGTACGAATCCGCAGGCACAGGAGGTCTGAGACCCGGCGTACACTACATGACGCAGAGAGAACTGCTGGCGTACCGACGTTTCGTGAGACGTCAGCGGTTTGACGTTGAAGCCTGGGGCCGCGGGATCGAATTCCTTCAAGGGCAAGTCCCGATCCGAAGCGATGTATACGGCGAGACACATGGCAGCTCCTTAGTCTTGCCGAGCGTGCGCAAGCGCCGAAGTCGTCCGGCACCCGACGATGGCCGGAGCCTCGTGGATCAACTGGTCGTTCTGCAGGGCCTCCACCATGAACAGCGCAAAATCCACGCGACGAGTGAGATTGCTCTCGAGGATCGGGTCGCCCACGTGCCAACTCCACACCGGGAGGCCCTGGCTTTCGCCCTCTTCGAGGTCGCTTCCGCGAACGACGGTCCAGCGCGTATCGCTGGCGAACACCCGCCGACACGCTTCCACCTGGTCGTCGATGTCAGCGAAGCGAAACAACCGCGCGAGCCAGCTGAAAGCTCCCACCATCCACCGGAACTTGCGCGAATACACGTCCTTCCCATCGCGCGTGATGTGCCAGCCGCAGGAGAACACGAGTCGGGCGCCTGGAGGCGCGTAATCGAGCACCGCCTGGGCGGTCCCGGACGAGTAGTCCCGCACGCCCCAGGGGACCAACACAACGAGCACCCCGTCGCAGCCCGCGACAGCGCTGTCGATCACCTCGCGGTCGTTCGTCGCTCCGGGTATGACCGTGATTCGCCCTTCGAAGTCATCGAGCTTCTCAACGCTGCGTTCCCGGCATACGGCCACCACTTCGTAGCCTCGATCCAGCGCGTGCTGCACCATGTACTTCCCGAGCTTCCCGGAGGCCCCCACTATGCAAACTTTCATCGGGAATCCCCTCCGCGAGCGTCGGCGTACAGCGGAGTGCTCAGGTACTTCATCCCCGAATCACATGCCACAGTAACGACTGTGCGCCCAGGTCCGAGGCGTTCGGCGATACGCAGTGCCACTGCTACGTTTCCCCCTGTAGAGGTGCCGGCAAAGATGCCCTCCTGCCGCGCGAGACGACGTGCCGTCGCCATCGCGTCCTGCGTTGACACTGTCTGTATCTCGTCGGCCAGAGTCTCGGTCCAGAGCGGTACGACAAATCCGGCCCCCGTACCCTCGATCTTGTGAGACCCGCTCGGGCCGCCGGAGAGCACGGCCGATTCCGCGGGTTCCACGGCGACGATATGCACCGCCTCGTCATGGGCGCGCAGGCGAGTGGAGATCCCCCGCAGTGAGCCCGCGGTACCGACACAGCGGTCTCGATCATCTCGAGCGTAAGAGCCTTCGTCGTCCCACCGGTGGGACTCTCGACCAGCGTGAGGCGAGCACCAAGGGCCGCCATGTGATCACGCTTTTCCTTGCTGAAGACTTCAGAGGTCACGATGTGGAGCGGAATCCGCTTCACGGCGCAGACGAGGGCAAGCGAAACCCCCGTGCTTCCACCTGTGTACTCGACCACCGACCCACCCGGCTGCAGTCGACCGTCCGCCTCGGCTGCTTCCACCATCGCGAGAGCCATTCGGTCCTTCATGCTTCCCGTCGGATTCTCGTATTCCAGCTTGAGAAGAATCCTGGCGCTGTCCGGCGGAACCATGTGCTCGAGAGGAATCAGTCTCGTCCCGCCTATCATGTCGAGCACGGTCATGAGCGGTTGTCTCCTTCTGGCGGCGCGCCGCGCAAGAGCAACATGATCCTCGGAGTTCCGGCCGCCAGCGACACGACTACGATTCCGGTGGCCGCCCAGGCAACCGCCGGGGAATGGCATCTAAGCAGCTCAGCGTCCTGGAATGGTGTACTGCCCTCATCCATGATCGCTTGTCCTGCAGCACCTGCCAACGTGATCTTCGGATGGAGAAATGCGAAGAACTCACTCAAGTCAGGGTGTGCCATGGA
>JABDQB010000412.1 GCA_013042495.1 Gemmatimonadota bacterium | reverse complement strand
ACGTACGGCATCACGTAGTACAGGAAGCCATCGGCTTCGCCCGAGTCGTACAGGGGCAGGATGTGGGGGTGGCTCAGGCGGGCCGCCGTCTCGATCTCGCGCAGGAAGTGGTCCGTGCCGAGCGCCGCAGACAGCGACGGCTGCAGTACCTTGATTGCCACCTGACGACCGTGCTTCAGGTCCTCGGCGAGGTATACGACCGCCATCCCGCCGCGTCCGATCTCCCGATCAATCGCGTACCGGTCGGCCAGCGCCGCCTTCAGATTTTCGAAATGGTCGGTCATACCTGCCGCCTCAGTCTCGGGCGAGCCGCTGGTCTACTATAGACCCTTCCGGCGGAGAATCGAAGTGCAGCCGAGCTTGCCTGCTCGCGCAAGTTCTTTCTAATCTGGAAAGCCCGACCGTCACCCTCACAGGAGAGCCGCATGCCCGACCAGCGCCGCCGTGAGATCGACGTTCTTCTTCAAGAGAATCGACGCTACGAACCAGCCGAGGACTTCCGGCAGACAGCAGCCATCGGAGACGATGCGCCCTACCGGGAGGCGCGAGAGGATCGTGAGGCCTTCTGGGCTTCCTGGGCAGAAGAGCTGCATTGGTTCAAGAAGTGGCACACGGTTCTCGAGTGGGAGCCTCCGTTCGCGCGCTGGTTCGTCGGCGGCGAACTGAATGTCGCGTACAACTGCCTGGACCGTCACCTGGACACGTGGCGGGCCAACAAGGCGGCTCTGATCTGGGAGGGCGAACCAGGCGACCGGCGCGTGTACACCTACCGGCAGCTTCACCGCGAGGTGTGCCAGTTCGCCAACGCCCTCAAGAAGCTGGGCGTGGAGAAGGGCGACCGGGTCGCCATCTACCTGCCGATGATCCCCGAGGCCGCGATCGCGATGCTGGCATGCGCGCGGATCGGGGCACCGCATTCGGTGGTGTTCGGGGGTTTCTCGGCCAAGTCCCTGCGCGACAGGATCGAGGACGCCCGGGCCAAGGTCCTGATCACGGCCGACGGAGGCTACCGGAGAGGGCAGATCATCCCGCTCAAGAGAACGGCGGACGAGGCCGTCGAGGGCCTGGATTTCGTGGAGAGCGTGGTGATCGTCCGTCGCCGGTCGGGCGGCGAGGGCGACGAGGCGTTCGTGCACTTCCGCGAAGGCCGCGATCACTGGTACCATCGCCTCATCCAGGAGGCACCCGCCGACTGCCCGGCCGAGGTCATGGACTCGGAGGACCTGCTCTACATCCTGTACACATCGGGCACGACCGGGAAACCGAAGGGGATCGTGCATACGACAGGCGGCTACCTGACGCAGGTAACCGCGACCACCCGCTGGGTGTTCGACCTGAAGGACGAGGATGTTTACTGGTGCACGGCGGATGTCGGCTGGGTCACCGGCCATTCCTACATCGTGTACGGACCGCTGGCTGCAGGCGCCACTCAGGTCATGTACGAGGGCGCCCCGGATTGGCCGGACAAGGGCCGCTTCTGGGAGTTGTGCGAGAAGTACGGGGTCTCGGTCTTCTACACCGCCCCCACCGCGATCCGCGCCTTCATGAAGTGGGGCGCGAAATGGCCCGGGCGCTGCGATCTTTCGAAGCTTCGGCTCCTCGGAACCGTGGGCGAGCCGATCAATCCCGAGGCCTGGACCTGGTACCACGAGCACATCGGCGGCCGTCGCTGCCCGATTGTCGACACGTGGTGGCAGACCGAGACCGGCGCGATCATGATCACCCCCCTCCCGGGGGCCGTGTCGACCAAGCCGGGCTCGGCTACCGTGGCTTTTCCAGGGATCGATGCCTCGGTCCGGGACCAGGAGGGCGAGGCCGCCGAGAGCGGCTACCTGGTCATCGACACGCCGTGGCCCTCCATGCTGCGAGGGATCTACGGCGACGAGGAGCGATACCGCGAGACGTACTGGTCGAAGTTCGACGGCATCTACTTCCCGGGCGACGGCGCCCGGCAGGACGAGGACGGCTACTTCTGGATCATGGGCCGGGTGGACGACGTCCTGAACGTGGCCGGACACCGGATCGGCACCATGGAGGTCGAGTCGGCCCTGGTGGACCATGAGGCCGTGGCCGAGGCGGCGGTGGTGGGACGGGCCGACGAGCTCAAGGGGCAGGCGGTGGCGGCCTTCGTGTCACTGCGCGAGGGCTTCGACGCTGAACCGGAACTGCGCGATGACCTCAAGCAGCACGTCGTCCGTGAAATCGGTGCGATTGCCCGCCCGGCAGACGTGATCTTCACGGCCGACCTTCCGAAGACCCGGAGCGGGAAGATCATGCGGCGCCTTCTGCGCGATATCGCTGAGGGGCGGGCGCTGGGTGACACGACGACGCTCGCGGATCCGAGCGTGGTGGAGCGCCTCAAACAGATGTACGAGGAAGAGGGCGCCTGACGGACAGCCGCACAAGTCCTTCAATGTGAGCTATTTGCGGCATTCAGACCGCGATCAAGCTGATGGCGAGCAGCACGAGCCCGTGCGCCAGCTGGTCAAGACCGAGCCCGGTCCAGAATGCGTTTTCGCCCGGGTCGGCGAGCGCCGGGAAGCGAATGCCGAGCCGCGCTCGAAAGGCGTCCAGGCCCCAGTGCGTCACGAACTGCACGCCGACGACCAGGGCCAGCACGGACGGCTGGGGCCCGACGACGAGGGCAACCGCCACGCCCGTGAGAACGGCATGGACCGCCGCATGAGCCGCGATCAGGCGCTGGGGCCTTCCCCTGGCTTTCGCCTCCTGCATGCGAGCCGTCGCGAGAGGCGTGAAGTCGCCCAGGAAGTGGCCCACGAAGAGGAGCGCCAGCAGGACGGCGGCCTGCGTACTCATGGTCTTCCCTCGTCCCGCGGTCCTACGCCTGCCGCGACGATCGCGGCGTGGGCGGGAAACTCGAGGAAGCGCCGACGGAGATCCGGATCGGTGATTCTCTCGGCCCTGGAGAGCACGATGCCGGCCGCCTCCCCGGTCAGCGAGGCGCCGGCTTCCCGTTTGCCCAGTTCTCCGAGGACTGCGGCCCGCACCATCAGAACGCGTTCCTCCGGTCCCTGCACGTTCCCGTACTGGCGGAGCATCTCGACCGCCTGCCGGGACGCCTCGTCTGCCTCCCCGGTCCGACCCGCGGAAAGCGCCAGCTCCGCTTTGCGCGCGAGGGCCAGAACCTGCAAATGGACCAGACCCGACCCCTCGCAGAGCGCGAGCACTCTTCGTACGGCATCCGAGGCGGTTTCGGGATCGGGCTCCACGTCACTCAGTGCGAGCCAGGCGCGTGCTTGCATCGAGCGGTTTCCCATCTTCAGACCAAGGCTGCACGCCCCTCTCAATCGCTCGCCGGCTTCCGGACTTCCGTCGGCAGCCTCGATCATGCCGAGCGTCAACTCCGCCGAGGCCATGGC
>JABDQB010000411.1 GCA_013042495.1 Gemmatimonadota bacterium | reverse complement strand
ACTCAATCCGGGATCGCCCGTCCCCCCCGTGATACGCGAATACGCGGCTCGCTCCGCGCGTCTCAGGGTAGTCACTTCGGCCACCCATCCATCCGCCCGACGCCGCACACGAACGCTCTCGACGCTGGCGAGGGCGATCCGGGTAAGATCCACCTGGCCCGCGTCGAGCGTGGTGAGTTCCCGGCCGTCCATGCAGACCGACAAAAATCCAGCCCCGAGCACTCCCTGTATCGCGTAGTGCGGCCCGCCAAACCAGGTCGTTCGAAGCGCGGTGAAGCCTGGCACCAATTCGGAAAGGAGGTCCTGCAGGGTCATGGCATTCGAGCGCAGAATCGTGTCGCGATCCCATTCATAGGTCGCCCACGACCATCCCTCGGAAGGGGGGCGCTGTTCAGCGACAATCTGCTGGAAGGGCTCGGCGGCGGTGGAGTCGGACAGCGTGCCCGTCAACTCGCCCTCCAACTCGCCGACCAGAGTGTCCGGGGTAGCCTCGGGAACAGGCCTGTCCGGCTCCTGGCCTCGAAGGCCAGAAGCTGAACTCAGGCAAAGAACGAGCAGGAGCCCGATGGTCGGGGGCGTCCGTGACCCGATACGTCCCTCCGTGCGTCGCTTTTCGAAGCGGGGCCGGGACAACCCCGGGCCCGACCTGCGGGCGGGCTCAGCCAGCTCGCATGTTGTCGATGATGCGGTCCCCGAACTGCGACGTCTTGGCCAGGGTAGCACCGTCCATCTGGCGCTCGAGATCATACGTCACGTACTTCTCGCCGACCGTCCGCTCGATCCCGTCCAGGAGCGCCTGTGCCGCCTCGTCCCAGCGCATGTACTCGAACATCATGACGCCTGAGAGAATGAGCGACGTGGGGTTCACCTTGTCCAGTCCCGCATACTTCGGGGCTGTACCGTGCGTGGCTTCGAATAGAGCCACGCCGTCACCGATATTGGCCCCCGGTGCCATGCCGAGGCCGCCGACCTGGGCGGCGCAAGCATCCGACAGATAGTCACCGTTGAGATTTGGCAGGGCGATGTAGTCGTACTCAGCCGGACGAAGGAGAATCTGCTGGAACATCGCGTCCGCGATTCGGTCCTTGATGACGATCTTGCCCTCCGGCTGCTTGCCGTCGTGTGCGCTCCACAGTTCCGTCTCGGTGATCGTCTGGTCCCCGAACTCATCGCGGGCGACCTCATATCCCCACTCGCGGAACGCCCCCTCCGTGAACTTCATGATGTTGCCCTTGTGAACCAGGGTGACCGATTTGCGGCCGTTTCGAATCGCCTCCCTGATGCACATGCGGACGAGGCGCTTGGTCCCGAACTCCGAGATCGGCTTGACACCGATTCCGCTGTTCTCCCTGACGGAGCATCCCATTTCGTCGTTCAGGAATGAACGGACCTTTTCGGCGTCCTCGGAACCAGCTTCCCACTCGATCCCCGAGTAGACGTCTTCCGTGTTCTCCCGAAAGATCACAACGTCGAGCTTCTCCGGCGCCTTGACGGGAGACGGAGTTCCCCGGATCCAGCGGCTCGGACGGACGCACGCGTACAGATCGAGTTTCTGCCGCAGCGTAACGTTGAGTGACCGGATCCCACCGCCGACCGGAGTAGTAAGCGGCCCCTTGATGGAAACGGTAAACTCGTCGAGCGCCCGCAGGGTTTCGTCCGGCAGCCACTCCCCGGACCGTTCCAGCGCCTTTTCCCCGGCCAGGACTTCCATCCACTGGATCTCTCGGTCGGCTCCGTACGCGGCCTCGACAGCTCCGTCAAACACGCGTACAGCCGCCGCCCAGATATCGGGCCCCATCCCGTCGCCCTCGATGAAGGGCACGATCGGTCGATCGGGTACGTTCAACCCGTCCGCCGTTACGGTAATCGGGTCTCCGTCGGGCACCTTCGCAAAACGATAATCAGATGACATTCTGTAGACTCCCCGGACAGACAATAGTGTTCAACGTCGGTCGATCGGCACCCAGGGCCGGTCCAACTCGCCTGTGTACTCCGCTCGCGGTCGAATGAGTCTGTTGTGCATATGCTGTTCCATCACGTGCGCGGCCCACCCGGCGGTACGACCGATCGCAAAAAGCGGTGTAAACAGATCGATCGGCAGGCCCAGAGAGTAGTACACCGTGGCGCAATAGAAATCCACGTTGCAGTGGAGTCCCTTGCGCTCCAGCATCGCCTTCTCGAGCGCGCGTGACACGTCGTACCAGCCGGCCGCTCCTGCCTCCCCGCTCAGCTCTTCCGCCATCCGGCGCAGGTGCGAAGCCCGCGGGTCCTCGCCCCGGTACACCCGGTGGCCAAACCCCATGATCTTCTGCTTGTGTTCAAGCGCCCGGTCGACGAATGCCGAAGCGTCGCCCGTAGGCCCAATTTCCAGAAGCATTTGCATGGCCTTCTCGTTCGCGCCGCCATGCAGTGGACCCTTCAGGGCCGAGACTCCCGCGGTGATCGCCGAGTGCATGTCGGCCAGCGTCGAAGCCACGACCCGAGCGGCAAACGTCGAGGCGTTCAACCCATGTTCCAGGTAGAGGAGCAGCGACGTATCCAATGCCCGCGCGGCTGTCGCGCCGGGCCGCTCCCCGGTCAGCATGTACAGGAAGTTGGCACAGTGATCGAGTTCGGGATCGGGGTCGATCGGATCGAGGCCCTTCCGGATTCGATCGAATGCCGCGACGAGAGTCGGCATCTGCGCGACCAGGCGCCCGGCCTTCCTGAGATCCGCCTCGTGGGAAATGTCATCCGCTTCGGGGTCTACCTGTCCCAGCATCGAGACGCCCGTTCTCAAAGCAGCCATCGGAGAAGACTCGTCGGGCAGGAGCGGCAGGCCCCGTCGAACCACTTCAGGCAACCCCCTCTGCGTGGCGAGAGTCCCCTCGAACGCTGCGAGCTCGCTTGCCGCAGGCAGCGCATCGTACCAAAGCAGATACACCGATTCGAGATACGACGCGTGGCGGGCCAGCGCGTGGATGTCGTACCCCCGGTAAGACAGGAATCCCGTCTCGCCATCGATGAAGCTGAGCGCGGATTCAGCGGCCACGACGCCCGCGAGTCCTCTTGCTCTCTGATCGGTCATGATGTTCCTCGGCAGGGCCCGCGCTAGAATGGCCACGAAAAAGGGGCGCAACACCCGGGTCCATCCGGTGTTACGCCCCTCGCTCGAATAGCCCCGAGCCCCGATTTTCTTATCGGATGGCCGCGTCCGGCTCGGCTACGTCGAAGCGGCTCTTCAGGTCTTCCACGCCGAAGCTTTCGAATGAACCAGCGGGCAGCTTGATCCGCCGCTGAGGCTGCGCCGGGTCGGAGAAGCACACGAAGATCACGGACTCTTTATCGTCCTTGGCTCCCGTCTTGCCTGGATCGGGCCAGAAAACGTCACGCGAGGCGAGCCACGCCTTCCATCGTCTACCGCTGTCATCCCGAAAGTGCTTGGTCATTCAAACCTCGAGTTTGGGTCAGCGCGATTGCTGCACGGCCTTAAAATATAGCACCGATAGGCTTGCATGTCCACCGACCCGGGTCGCTATAGAATCTACATGAGGTCGTCTGTTTAACACTTTACCAGGCAGTGTTTTACGTCATCGCGCCCGATTACCGCCACCCTTCCCCGAACCCACTGCGCTTCCCTCCGGGTCGGCGACGCTCTAGACTCTTCGCGAGTTTCCTTTGCGACAGCCCACCCCGGCGGAGAGAACTGCGATGACCGCGACGAATGCCCACCACACAGGACTGCTGGCGCTGATCACCCTTCTAGCAGCTTCCGCTCCCGCCCTCGGCCAGGAGCTGGAGAGACCGCTTCGCCCGGTGCACACCTACTCGATCGTAGCCATGGA
>JABDQB010000407.1 GCA_013042495.1 Gemmatimonadota bacterium | reverse complement strand
GTGGACCACGTCCTGCAGCCAGCCGGCGATCTCCGGATCGTTCGTGGACTCGACGTGCCGCGGAAACACGCCTCCCTCGTGATCGAAGTCGTAATCCAGCCGGGAGATTCCGGGATAGATGATGCCTGCCATGTCCTGCGACCCGGACGGATCGATCTTGCCGTGGTTCTCTTCCTGGTACAGCTCCCGGACCAGGTCCTCCGGGGGCCTGTCCGGCAGCCGGCCATTCCAGAGCTCGAACGCGGTCTTTCGGGTGCTGGTGGCGAGCCCGGCCCGCTCCATGAACCAGAACGTCGGCTCTACGCTCGCCACGACCATGGACCCGAACGAATCCGGATTATGGCGCGACATGAAGGGCTGGTCGATCCACCCGCCGGCCAGTGCAAGCCGGTAGGGGATCCTTCCGATCGGGCCGGATTCGGGGTCGCGACGGAGGGTCATCGCGTCAGGCTGACTCGATGATGATGTTGCCGTACTGTGTCGTGTCTCCGGTGCGAATCAGGCCCACCGCCTGGGGCACGCGCTTCTTGAACTCCACGTGCGGCTCGAATTCGATTCCAGCGGGGGCCAGCAACTCGCGGTAGGCCGACCGGGTCGGCTCCCCGTTCTCCGCCAGGAACTCCTCCGCCATGCAGGCCGCCCCGATCGAGAAACCGCCCTGCAGGGCCATCAAGACCTGCAGCACGGTTGGGACGTCATCCACGAGCGAGATGTCCACCGTCTCCATTCGTGGCCAGAAGGGAAAGCCCCGATCCGCGATGACCAGCGTGTTGGTGTGTCTGACGCGGCCGATCAGGCCGAGGATCTGGGGATTGAGGATTCCGCGCTGAAGCATTGGCTGTCCTGGTCTCTAGCTGACGGTCCGTTTCCCGGCCTTCCGATCCACGTACTGTTGCTCGATCCAGGCGTACGTCTTCTCCATGCCTTCTCTGAGCGGGATGCTCGGTTCCCAACCGAGAACCCGCTTGATCATCGTGTTGTCGCTGTCGCGGCCGCCGACCCCGAGAGGGCCTTCGATGTAGTCGCGCTGCAGTTTCACATCCGCGATCTCCTCGACCAGCGTCGCCAGTCCATCGACAGTGACCGGCTCGGCCGAACCGAGGTTGATGGGCGTCGCGATCAGGTCGTCGCAGTGCGTGATCCTGTCGATGCCGCGCACGCAGTCGTCGACGTACATGAAAGTGCGCTGCCGGGACCCGTCCCCCCAGATCTCGATGCGACCCGTACCCAGGTCCTTCGCCTCGATGACCTTTCGGCAGAAAGCGGCGGGGACCTTCTCTCTGCCACCGTCCCAGGTCCCGAACGGACCGTACACGGCATGGAACCGGGCGATGAACGTCTTCATGCCGCGCTCGGCCCAGTACTCCTGGCAGAACATCTCGGAATAGAGCTTCTCCCAGCCGTAGCCGCGCTCGGCCATCGCCGGGTAGGCATCGGATTCCTTCAGAGCGCGGGAGTCGGGATCGAGCTGGAGCTGCGTGTTGTACGCGCAGGCGGAGGACGAGAAGAAGTAGCGTCGTGCGCCGGCCTGGTAAGCCGCTTCGAGCATGTGTACCGTGATGAGGATGCTCCTCATGCACTCGACACGGAAGTGCTCGATAAAGCCCATGCCGCCCATGTCCGCAGCCAGATTGTAGACTTCAACGGCGCCCTCACATGCGCGCTCGCAGTTCTGGGGCACGCTCAGGTCGAGGCTCAGACACTCGACGCCAGGGACGGGCTGGTACCATTCGGGGACGGGTCTCTTGTCCACCGCCCTGATGCGCGTGTGGCCCTTGTCCCGGAAGTACTTTGTGAGATGCCCCGCGATGAAGCCTCCGGCTCCCGCAATCACGATGAGGTCGTCCGGGTGGGACTCGGTGCTGACTGTATCGTTCACGATCTGCTCCGCGTCGGGTTCGATTCTCCGGATCCTCGATTCTAGCTCCGACTCGGGGGTCCAGCGAGAATCGGGCTGTCGTTCGAGCGCCCCAAGAGCCCTGACGCTACCACGCTCACTCGATCGGGATCCGCTCGCGAGCGGCCACCCACAGCACCTCGTTCAGCGAGGGGTGTCTGAGGAACAGCTCCGCTCCCTTCTGCCGAAGTCTCTCTTCCGTGAACCCCATGACTACGAGGTCGGCCTCCGAGGACTTGGACTGTACGAGTTTGGTGAAGTCGATCTGGTCGTCCGTGCCGATGATCTTGACCTTGCGGGGCGAAACCGGAATGCGCCCTTCGCTGATCATCGCTTGGAGCTCCTCGGTCCGTTCCTTCACCTGAGTCCGGGGGAAAGCGGCGAAGATCTGGAGTTCCGCCTCGTGCCAGTCGGGGTGGCCGAGCAGGATGTAGGACAGGAGGATCATCAGGTTGGCGTTACGGTGATCGTGCCAAGTCAGCCACACGTGGATGTCGGCCAGGTTCCCGAAATGGTGGTCTCCGTGCCTGAGTACCAGGGAGTCCATATCCGCAGCGCCGGCCAGGAAGACGCCGGATCGGCACTCGTCCACCACCCCCGGGTCGTCGTGCTCCGAGAACTCGAAGAGTATGGTGTTGTTTTCGACTCCGGCGATCCCCGGCGCCTGAAGCGTCTGCGCCAGGGCCGATCGCATCGAGGGGCTCACCATGG
>JABDQB010000404.1 GCA_013042495.1 Gemmatimonadota bacterium | reverse complement strand
TGGGGGCACCCGTTCATCTCGGCCAGGTCGCGTGCACACGACACGTAGTCAGCGTGCACGTGAGTCTCGAATACACCCACGATCGCCAGGCCCAGGTCCGCGGCTTCCAGGACGTAGAAGTCAGCCCCGAGACCCTCGATCGGATCTATGATGAAGGCTTCTTTCGCCTTCGGGCAGCCGACCAGGTACGACGCCTGGTTGAGGGGCTCGTATCGGAATTGCTTGAAGATCATCCTACCAGTCCTCCTCTTCGACTTTCTTGATGAAGAACACGAGTCCGTCGTCCCCCTCGTGCCACTCCAGCAGTTCGTTTCCGGTGTCCTCGCACCACGCCGGGAAGTCCACGATCGATCCCCGGTCGGTGGCGATGATCTTGAGGACCTCACCGTCCTCCATCCCTCTCATGACCTTGCCAGCCTTCACGATAGGCATGGGGCAGAGGAGACCTCGCGCGTCGAGCAGCTGGTTTTCCTGATATTCCGCCATCAGATTCCTCCTGCGGTGCTCTCAGATGAAAAGAGTCACGTGAGACTTGCGGGCGTCGGACAGGAACGCGGCCGCGCCCCCGAACTCGACGCCGTCGATGAAGTCGCTCTCTTCGAACCCGAACACGTCCATCGTCATCTGGCACGCGATCAGGCGAACTTCGAGCTCGACCGCCACGTCCAGCAGCTCCTTGATCGTGGCCACACCCTTCTTCTTGAACATCGACTTCATCATTCCGGTGGCCATGGTCTTCATCCCGGGCATGCCGGTCAGCACATCGGGCATCGGCACCGGCATGGGCATCGCCGGATTCCCCGTCGGGGCGACGAGCAACTTCTTGTCGAAGTCCTTGTGGATGATGTTCAGCCCGTAAAACGTGAAGAAGATGGCCGCTTCCATGTTCGCGGCCGCTCCGGCGGTGGCCAGGATCAGCGGCGGATACGCCCAGTCGAGGGTGCCCTTGGAGGCGACCATCGAGAGCTTCTTCGTGGCCGGGTCCTTCTTGAACGCGCGCTGGATCTCCTCGCGGACGATCTGGCGAACGTCGTCCTGGGTGAGCCTGTCAGTCTCGAGCATCCGCTACCTCGCTTTCCCTCGTTGCATCATTCATCCAGCCCGGTTCGCCGGCGTCCGATTCGCGCAGTGAACCGAGAAGGTCACCGGTGGCCCGGGCACGCGAAGACCAGAAATCGGCGATCATCCCGAGGTCTTCCGACCACTCGGAATGGCTACGAGCCGCGGCTTCGGAGTGACGACTCAGCCAGCCGAGGGTCGCGTCCGCGTCCTGCGAGAAGAACGCTCGCAGGGCAAAGCGTCTCTCGCCCATCCGCAGTCCTACCCCGATATCCTCGGCCCCACGCGCGAGGTCGGCTCGCGTCAGAAGCACCCCGCTCCTGACCGGAGCCAGAAGTCCGGTAAGAAAGGCCTCGCTGCCTGATTCCCGTGGATCCGGAAGATCGGTGGCGGAGCGCAGGTGAAGGGGTAACGCGGCTGCCGGGCCGTGCCGCCGTGCCTCCTGGCGCAGTGCGTCAGCCAGGAGCCTCGCCCACGCCTCGTAGACCGAAGACCCGATGCCCTCGAATCGATCCAGATAGGGCATGGTCCAGGACAGCAGGTGTTCCCAGAGAAACCCGGACGCGGCCGCCCCCCACAGGGCCTGTTCCGCTGGTTCCGGATCGATCTCCGCGTGTTCGGCCAGGGCGGCGTACAGGCCGAGCAGTGCCCCGAGGTGGTCGGGTTCCGGTGGTGGAGTGCGGCCGAGAGCCGTCCACGCGCCTGCCGCCCGGTCCCTCGCTTCACCGCCGAGCATGCCCTCGTTTCCGACGTACACCGAAGAGTAGGGGTAGAGCTGGAGCAGGAACGTGTTCGCGAAGCACTCGGGGTCGGGTGCGCCTCCGAGGTCCAGCAGGTCAGCCAGGCGACCGTGCTCAGGTCCGGGGGCTTCCGAAAGAACGCCCAGCGCCCGAATCAGCTCGACCCTCGATCCCATGCCTATACGGTCTCCGCTGCAGGAAGCCGGTAGGCCTCCGGCTCCGGCCGAACCGGCCGAAGCAGCCAGTACGGTCTCCGCGTTCCGTCAGGCGAGTGGTCGCGCGCCGACCGCGTCGTATCGGAGAGCCATTTTCGGTAGGCGTCGTGCGCCTTGTCGAGGTCCACCGACACGTCACCGTATCGATCGTCCGGCAGGGCCGGGGTTACCCGGACCGCCTGGTGCCAGCAGTGCATCCCCGAGATCGGGTCGGGGTTCACCTGGAACGTCAGGTTCTGGTGCACACCCACGTCGGTCCACCAGATGCGGCTCGTGTCGGGATCCGCGGATTCGAACGGTCCGCCACCCTTTTCCCATCGCATGGTCCGGCCGGCTCCAGCGGCCTTGATGCCGACGGTCGCCATGCCGAGACGCTGGCCTTGATCCCCCAGCTTCCACCGTCCCATGTGATGGCTGCATGCCACCACTCCCGGGCGAATGCCCTCCGTGACCCAGGCCTTCAGCACGAAGTGACCGATCCTCGTCTCCACCCGCACCAGGTCTCCCGTGTGGATTCCGCCGAGCCGGCTCGCGTCGGCGGGGTGGAGCCACAGAGGATTGGTGTGCGCGATCTCCGCCAGCCACTTCGCGTTGGCGCTGCGTGTGTGGATCTGCACGGGAAGCCGGAACGTCGAGATCAGGGGCATCTCTTCGCGGTCGAGGTTCTGCCGGTGCACGTGACTCTTGATGTAGGTGGGAATCGCCAGCTCCGGCCAACCCCACTCGTGGAGCGTGCGCGACCAGAATTCGAGCCGTCCGGTGGGGGTCGGGAAACCCCTGCGGATCGAACCGTCCACACGCACGCCGACCCGCCGGTTTCCCTGGTCGTTGGGCGAAACAGCGGGGAAGGGCACCACGTTCGGGCCCGCCGGCTTGGGGGCCTCGGTGAATACCCGGTCCATTTCGTCGGTGTCCGTGTTCACCAGCTCCTCGGCGGGAACCTCCTCCTCGAACAACTGCCCCACCTTCTGCTGCACCTGGAAGGCACCGTAGCGGCGCATGTATTCGAGCGGAGTGATCCCTTCGCGTGCCGCTTCCTCGGGCAGCCCGGGCAGCGAGTTCTCGAACATGTACGCGTAGTACTCGTCCATCGTCAGCCTCTGGCCCGGCGTTTTACGGGACTCGAAGAACCCCCGGATTCCGCGGCTGCCATCCGGGTCGATCCGCCAGGTGAGGTCGATCCAGAATTCGTTCTCTTCCCACACCTCACCCGGGTTCACTTCACGGGTGTCCGCTATGGGTTGCCCCGCCCTCTCGCGGGCCGCCCTCAGAACCGGCTGCCGGAACGCCACCCAGGATCCGTCGAACTGCTCGAGCGACATGGTGTCGTGCCGCTCCGAGCTATGTCCCATCGGAAGGATGTAGTCCGCGAAGAAGGCCGATTCGTTCCAGGTCGGGGTGAGCGCGACGTGTAGCCCGATCTTCTCCTCGTCCGTCAGCAGTTCGATCCAGGAGAAGCCATCGGGGTTGGTCCACACCGGGTTGTAGACGCGGGTGAAGTACGTGTCGACGTATCCTCCGCGCTCCTTCATCAGGTGGGGGAGAAGAAAGGACATCTCCATGAGGGAGAGCGGCCATTCCTGAGGCCAGGTCAGGTCGTTCCACCGGCCGGGGTGCCGCGCCGGGAGATGAATCGGGCGCGGAACGAACTTGTTCCAGGCGCTTGGGAAGGTGCCGCCCTCGGTGGCGACCGCTCCGAGAAGGCAATTCAGCATGAACAGGGTGCGAGCTACCTGCCAGCCGCCCAGGTTGCCTGCCGCCGCGCTCCGCCAGTTGTGCGCGGCGAGCCGGGTACCGGCCGTGGCGATCACCCGGGCGACCTCCTCCAGGGTGGCTGCGGCCACGCCCGACTCCTTCTCCGCGAACTCGAACGTGTACTCCGCGTACAGCGCCTTCAGCTCCTCCTCGAAAACCTCGAACGTGACCGGAGCTTCGGGACGCTGCTCCTGCAGGTACTCCTTCCAGTTCCACCAGCGGCGCACGAAGTCGCGGTCGTACAGATCGTTCTGTATCAGGTAGTTCGCGAACGACAGAAGGACGGCCGCTTCCGAACCGGGATAGGTGGCCAGCCAGTGGTCCGCGTGCGTGGCGGTGTTCGAGAGGCGCGTGTCCAGCACGATGAGCTTGGCCCCGTTCTTCTTCCCCTCGATGATCCGCTGCGCGTGCGGATTGAAGTAGTGTCCCGTCTCCAGGTGGCTCGAGACCAGCAGGATGACGCGAGCGTTCGCGTGGTCGGGGCTGGGTCGGTCCATCCCCATCCAGAACGCGTAGCCCGCCCGGGCGCCGCTGGAGCAGATGTTGGTGTGCGAGTTGTGGCCGTCGACGCCCCATCCGGCGAGCATGCGCTCGGTGAAGCCGTCCTCGCCAGGTCGGCCGACGTGGTACATGATCTCGTTGCGCCGGTCTTCGTCCAT
>JABDQB010000403.1 GCA_013042495.1 Gemmatimonadota bacterium | reverse complement strand
AACCTCACGCGGAGGGGGTGGGATTCGAACCCACGAGGGCGGGTAAACGCCCTACGGCATTTCGAGTGCCGCGCACTAGGCCGGACTATGCGACCCCTCCGGGACGGAAATGATACACCCGTCGATCCTGCCCGATTCTCCGCAATACAACAGCGCGTGACACACCGTTGCATTGCGGAGAATCGAGTCTCTTCTTTCTGCGCAATGCAACGGCGCGTGGCAAGACGTTGTATTGCGGAGAAAATCCTGGAAGGTCAGCGCTTGCGGACGAAGAAGTCGCTCAACAGCGTCCCACACTCCTCTGCGCGGACGTCGGCGATCACGTCACATCGGTGGTTCAGCCGGCGGTCCTGGGGAATGTTGTAAAGGCTCCACACGCCGCCGGCCTTTGGATCGGCCGCCCCGTACACGATCCGGTCCAACCTCGCCCACATCGCCGCGCCGGCGCACATCGGACACGGCTCCAGGGTCACAACCAGTGTGTGACCCGTCAATCGCCAGTCGCCCAACTCACGGGCACGGCGCGAAATGACCAGCATCTCGGCATGCGCAGTCGGGTCGGCGAGTTCCTCTCGTCGGTTGTGATCCGACGCGACCACGGCTCCCGTGGCGTCTAGCAGCACCGCCCCTACCGGGACGTCCCCATGCCCAACGGCCAGGCGCGCCTCTTCCAAGGCTGCACCCATCTGGTCGATGAAGTCGAGTCCATTCACGGCCCCTACACTATGGCGCCCTGGAGGGATCGCATAGTCTGGCCTAGTGCGCACGCCTGGAAAGCGTGTAGGGGGTGTGAGCTCCCTCGCGGGTTCGAATCCCGCTCCCTCCGCCAACCGGCCGCCTTTGGCGGCCGGCGTACTCAAGTACCAAGTACCAAGTACCCAGTACCGGCCACTGCACCCGAGGGTCCCCCGAATCCGAACACAACCGCCGGAGGTACAATGTCCTCTCCGTGCTAGGTGGGGTGCTAGGGGTGCCCTGAACCCGAAATCCTCTATATGCGGGACTGAATTCCCTGCCCGAGCGTGACGGCGGTCGGGTTTGCATCGGGCACGTGGTGTTGACGGTTGGGTCCTGCGCGGCGGGGTCTCGTGAATCGGGTCAGGTCCGGAAGGAAGCAGCCCTAAGCGATACGCCCCGGGTGCCGCAGGAGCGCCTGGCTTGAGCCGGCGACCCGGAAAGCGACGGTCGTTGCTTACGCGAAGGCAGGGTGCACGGGTAGACCTCGCCCTACGGGCGAGGCCGCCATTGGCTATTGGCAACTAGCGGCTAGCTGGTAGCGCCAAGACGGCTCTTCGCCCACTGCTCCGTACGTGAACCCCGAAGTGGTCACATTTCGCGACGTGCGACAGGTTTGGGAGATGAGGACTGTCTCTTCCGTGTGCTCTCCAGCATGCCGAATCAACGGGGCATTGGGCATGAGCCTTGCGTTCGATGGCTTTCCGTCCGGTAGCCACTCCGCTTTCGCCTACCAGCGAGGCGCCATCTATCGAACCCGGTATCAGTACCGGGCAGCCCCCTACCCGCCGCTCCGCACCGGGTCCCTTCCCCCCTGCGGGGGGACCGACTCCATAGCTTTTCTGAGCACCGCTCCATACACGAACCCGAGCGGACCCATCCGCCATACCAGCTCCAAAGCCAACGGGCCTGACGCAAACATCTCCTCCGGCGGCGGAAGCTTGTCCAGCGAGCGGTGCAGATACCAATACTCCCCCGGTGAGCCGGCCAGCAACCCGGCGATAGGTAAGAACACGGCAGAACCGATCCGGTGCAGGAACCGGGCCACCGCACCACGAGGACGACCCAGACCCACCACGACCAGGGCTCCACCGGGCCGAAGCACGCGGGACACCTCGTCGAGCGTCTCCGGAATAGAGACGAGATTGCGAAAAACATAGGCGGAGAACACGCCGTCGAACGAGTCGCCGTCGAAAGGCAGTGATTCCCCGTACGCCACGACCCGGCCCGGGATCGGACTCAGCGCCAGCATCTCCGACACTGGATCGAGGGCGACTATCTCCCTGTCGCCGAACACCGCGGCGGCTGCCCCGGTACCGCTGCCCAGGTCGAGGACGCGCCCCACCGGCAGGTGAACAATCCCGCGGGCGCGCCACTTCTGTTCCTGTCCAAAAGAAAGCACCCGATTGAGGAAGTCGTAGCGACCCGCAATGCGGGAGAAGACCTCCCGCGGGCGATCACTCATGCGCCGATGACGTCGAATCCCACGTAGGGACGAAGCGCCTCGGGAACCAGAATCGTCCCATCCGCCTGCTGGAAGTTCTCCATGATGGCCAGGAGTGTTCTACCTACCGCAACGGCAGTCCCGTTGAGCGTATAGACGAGCCGGTTCCCCTTTTCGGACTTGAACCGGGCCTTCAGGCGTCGCGCCTGATAGTCGGTCGTGTTCGAGCACGAGGTGATCTCACGGAAGGCCTCTTGAGAGGGAATCCAGGCCTCTATGTCGTACTTCTTCGCAGCCGAGGCACCCAGGTCACCGGCGGCCACGTTCACGACGCGGTACGGGAGGCCGAGTGCCTGCACGATCCCCTCTTCCATGGCCAGCAGGTTCTCGTGCTCATCCCAGCTCTTGTCGGGATGGCAGAACGAGAACATCTCTACCTTGTCGAACTGATGGACCCGGAAGATTCCCCTGGTGTCCTTGCCGTAGGTTCCGGCCTCACGCCGGAAACAGGTCGAGAACCCGGCATAGCGAACCGGCAGGTCGGCTTCGTCGAGGATCTCGTCGAGATGCAGTGCCGCCAGCGAGACCTCCGAAGTGCCAACCAGATAGAGCTCATCCTTCTCAACGGCATATACCTGCTCGCTGTCGTCGGGGAAGAAGCCCGTCCCGTATAGCGCTTCCTCCCGCACGAGAACCGGAGGTATGACAGGGGTGAAGCCACCCTCCATCAGCCGATCCATCGCGAAACGCACCAATCCGAACTCGAGCAGCACCGCCTGCCCCTTCAGATAGGCGAACCGGCTGCCGGAAGTCTTCACTCCCCTGGCCACGTCGATGATGTCGAGAGCCTCGCCGAGGTCCTGATGGTCACGAACCTCAAAATCGAACTCCGGGAGGTCGCCCCACCGCTTGACCTCGACCGCATCCTCCTCGGCCATCCCGTCCGGAGCAGAATCGTGGGCGATATTCGGTACCTGAATCCAGAGAGCTTCGAAACTGACGTCTAGCTCGTCCGCCTCCGCAGTCAATCTCTTGAAGTCATCGGACAGAGTCCCGGCCCTGGCGATGGCTGCCTGCTTCTCGTCTCCCTGCAGGGAGGCGATTGCCTTGCCTGCCTGCTTCTGCTCGGCGCGAATCTCTTCAGCCTGGTGACGGACCTCACGGCGGCTGCGATCAAGCGCAGCCAATTCGTCAACGCTCAAACGTGAGCCTCGCCTGGCCAGCGCGGCGGCCAGCATTTCTGGTGTTTCCCGTAGGGTTTTGACATCGATCATTGCCGGTGATGGTAACCCGACGGATCCCCTGCCCGGTTGCAGTTATCAGGATTCAGACTGGACGAAGAACGGAAGAGTCGATGTGTTGTTCTCCGTGTCGATGTCGTCGCTCACCACCGTCACGATGGCCAACACTTCATGAGTAATCCCTTCGACAACGGGAATGCCGAGAAACTCCACCGTTCGTGAAGCCCCGGGATCGAGCGAGAGAATCGTCGACTGCTCACTGA
>JABDQB010000402.1 GCA_013042495.1 Gemmatimonadota bacterium | reverse complement strand
CACCTCCACCTCGAAGTCCACACGACACCGGACGATGACGTCCTGGCGGTCGTGGATCCCGACGTTCGGTACCCGCCGTACTCGAGGAATCCGCAGCTGTGGCTTCAGCCGCTTCCGGGCACCGGTGTGATCGCCGGGCGCGTGTTCGACTCGGCCGGTGAACCGGTTCCGGGCGCCCGTATTTATGGCGTGACCAAGCCGCAGCCGATCGAGACGCCGTTCTCCTTCGCCGAAACCTACGAAGACCGGGCCAACCCGGATCCGGTGTTCGGCGAGCACTTCGCGATCGGGGACGTGCCGATCGGCGAGCACGTGCTGGGCGTGGAAATCGAAGGGGCGAAGGTGTTTCGGAAGCTGCTGGTCGAAGAGGAGAAAGTGACGGAGGTGGAGTTCAGGCCGTAGGGTGGGAGGCCGTTGAAGGTGTTGCGGCCACGCAACTATTGACGGCGGCCCTTGTCAGACCTTCTTGTGCAGTGACCGCACCGCTCACAGTCTACGCACCACGGAGGTTCGCATGACCCGAAGACTCGTTCCGCTGTGTCTCCTGGCCGTCTTCACGATGGCATGCAACGAGGCGACGACGAGCCCGGAACCGGGGGACGCATCAGTCGCGGAATCGCAGGCGCTGTTCAAGAAGGTGGGGGCGGCGACGCCGGCGGCGCAGAAGGCCAGCGCACACCTCCAGCAGCTGAACGACCAACTGGCACAGGCGGGGGCGGACTACGCAGTGGCTCGCGCGGAGCTGGCCCTCAGTCCGAAGGCGGGTCCCGACCAGGCCCTGATCGTGTTCGCCAACGATCGCATGCTCCGACTGAACAGCAGATGGGTTCCGGGCGATGCGAGACGCTTTGCGGATGGGGCAAACCTGACCCATCTGTACTACCAGGCTTTTGCTCTGGCCAACGGCTCGATCGACAGTGAGCCGGCCATCGACGCCTCGTTTGAGACTTGGGCGGCCGCGCAGTGCGGCAATGTCCCTCTCGTGAAGAGAGCGGATCAGGGCGTATTCCCGAGCGCCGTCTTCTTTGGAGGCGACCCGTTCGTGGCGGACATCGTCACGCTCGGCTTCCTTCCGGGGTTGATCTTCGACCTCGTGCTGGGCGACGGAGCTGCCGAAGGAGTGCTGGGCGTCACGTTCACCTTCGTCTTTGGGAGCTTCGACGCCGACGGCAACTTCACGCCGTCGGACATCGACAACAACGGGCTCGAAGACACGGCCCTCAAGGAAGTCTGGTATAACGACGACTTCGCGTGGAACACGGACGGGGTCACCGACATTGACAACACCGACATCGAGACGGTCGCCTTCCACGAGAACGGGCATGCACTGGAGCTCGGCCACTTCGGAAAGATCGCGATCAACGCGAGTTCCGGTATGCTGGTGGTCAGCCCTCGGGCAGCGATGAACGCGATCATCCTTGGAACTCTCCGGTCGCCGCTCGGGACGGATAACTCTTCGTTCTGCGGCAACTGGGCGAAGTGGCCGAACAGATAGCAAGCCGGTAGCCACGCGAGGACGAAAGAGGGCGCCCCACCGGGCGCCCTCTTCACATCCAGGCCTCGACGATCGCAGGCCCGTCTACCCCAGCACGTACCCCCGCGCCAACTCCCGGTACTCCGCCACCTGCGCCTCTTCCCACGCCGTCCCGCGCCCGAGCTCTTCCGCCATCAGCCGGGCCACTCGCGGCGCCATCTCCATGCTCGCCCGCGCGTCCAGCAGCAGGGCGCGCAGTCGCCTCGACAGCGTGTCCTCCACCGTCCGCGCCATCTCGAACCGAGTCCCCCACACGACCTCCGACGCGCGATAGGGAAGGGCCGGGTGCAGACGCTCGGCCAGTTCGGGCCGGGCCCGTTCCAGGGCCTCGATCTCGAGCCAGTCCGTTCCGTACACGCTCCACGGCTCGATCGGATCCACCTCGTCCGTCCACCCGTGAAGCCGCAGCTCTTCGGTCACGCTCGGCCTTTCCGGTAGTCCCGCGACTGCGGCCGCCTGTGTGATCGTGTCCGCCCCCATCCTCCGGTACGTAGTCCACTTGCCTCCGGTGATCGTCACCAGGCCCGACGGAGAGACCAGCAGCGTGTGGTCCCGGGAGATGGCCTTCGTGTCCGAATCGGGGTCGCCGACGAGGGGCCGAAGACCGGCGAACACGCTCAGGACGTCTGAAGCGACGGGGTCGCGCGTCAGGTAGCGGATCGCGTGCGTGAGCAGGAACTCGATTTCCTCTTCCAGGGCGCGCGGCTCCAGCGATACCCCTGGGACCGGGGTGTCCGTGGTGCCGACCACCACGCGGCCGTGCCACGGCACCGCGAACAGCACCCGTCCGTCGGACGTGTGGGGCACCATGATCGCCGAGTCTCCCGGCAGGAACTCGCGGTCCAGCACGATGTGCACGCCCTGGCTGGCCGTGACCATCGACCGCGCATCCGGATCGTCCATCCGGCGCACTTCGTCGGTGAACACGCCCGTCGCGTTCACCACCACGCGGGCCCGGATCTCCAGTTCGCGGCCCGACTCCTCGTCCACGGCGGTTACGCCCTCGATCGCGCCGCCCATGCCGGCAGATCTCATGAGGCCGGTGACGCGGGCGTAATTGATGGGAATGCCCCCGAGGTCGGCCAGCGTGCGGACGAGCGTGATCGCGAGTCGCGAGTCGTCGAACTGGCCGTCGAAGTAGATCACGCCTCCGCGCAGACCGTCGGGCTCCACCGTCGGGATGTGCTCCAGCGCTTCCTCGCGGGACAGCATCTTCGAGGGACCGAGGCCCAGCTTGCCGGCGAGCGCGTCGTACAGCTTCAAGCCGATCCCGTAGAACGGGCCCTCCCACCAATCGTACACGGGCACCACGAACGCCAGGTGGTGCACGAGATGGGGAGCGTTCTGAATCAGGAGGCCGCGCTCGTGCAGTGACTCGAGGACGAGCGACACATCGCCCTGCTGCAGGTAGCGCACGCCGCCGTGAATCAACTTCGTGCTTCGGCTGGACGTGCCCTTTGCGAAGTCGGACTGCTCGAGGAGAAGCGTTGCATAGCCGCGCGACGCCGCCTCGACGGCGACCCCGAGGCCGGTGGCGCCGCCACCGACTACGAGGACGTCCCACACATCATTGGAAGCTGAGGAGACGAATTCGGCCCGGTTCATTGTGCCTCCGCCATATGCAGGCTCCACCATTCCCGCGCCTGATCTCCGCTCCAGGGGTGGTCGAAAGTCAGATCGTCCAGCGCTCGAGCCAGCTCGCGCATGTCCGGGAACCGGTCGCCGGATGACTTCTCAAGACACTTGAGCACAATATCGTCAAACTCTTGCGAAATCGTCAATTCACTTACCATCGAAGGGGGCCGGGGATCCACCTTCAGATGCTTGGCGATCACATCGAACGGCGACGAGCCTTCGAAGGGTGGCCGGCCCGTCAGCATCCAGTACGCCACGCACCCGATGCTGTACTGGTCCGCCCGGTGGTCGACGTGGGCCTCGGCCGCCGTCTCGGGGGCCATGAACAGCGGCGTGCCGAAGACGCTGCCGACCTGCGTGAGTTGAACGTCGTCCGGGCCGGAGCGCATCTGCTTGGCGAGCCCGAAGTCGAGCACCTTCACGAAATCGCACAGGCCGCCACGCTCCGTGAGGAAGATGTTCGAAGGCTTGAGGTCACGGTGAATGATCCCCCGCGAGTGAGCCTCGGCCAACGAGCCGCACACTTGCTGGAGTATGAACGTCGTTCGCTCCGGCGGAATCGGGCCGAACTTCTCCACCACGCGCTGCAGGTCGACGCCGTCCAGGTACTCCATCACGTAGTAGAAGGTGGCGTCTTCGCTGCGACCGAAGTCGTAGATGGTGATCGTGTTGGGATGAGTGAGGGTGGCCGAAAGCTGCACTTCGCGCTCGAAGCGGGCCAGCGCCTCGGGACTTCGGGCGGCTGGGCCCTCCATCACCTTCACCGCGGTGGGCCTGCGAATCATGGCGTGTTGCGCCCGGTACACCTTGCCCATGCCTCCCTTGCCGAGCTCCTCTTCGATCACGTAGTTGCCCAGCCGCGA
>JABDQB010000395.1 GCA_013042495.1 Gemmatimonadota bacterium | reverse complement strand
CTGGAGCAGCCCTTCCTCCACCGCCCCCGGTGACGAGACCTCCGCGGCGGTTCGCATCGCCTCGATCCTCCTCACGCGGTCGCCCGCGGCAACGGCTGCGGAAAGCCGACAGAGCGCGTAAACGGATTCCCGGCTCATTCAGGCAACGACCCGGCCGTCTTCGATCCTCTGATCCTCACCCGGCCTACCTCCTCGCCAAGCGTGTTCCGAATGGGTGCCTCGGTGAGCTCCGCGAGAGCCATGCGTTCGTCTGCGCGCAACACCCCGGCGATGCCCATGAGCTGGACCGTAGCCGGGCCTACGGCGCGGAGCGCTCCATCTTCCACCTTGACGGCCAGTCCCCAATCGTCGTCGAGGGCGGCCACGCATAGGACTCCCTCCGCACCCTCCTTCGCGAGCAACCTCCCTCGCGCAGCCTCCATGATCAGGAGCGGGACCCGGCCGGGCGACGACGTAAGTTCGGGGAACGTCGTCATCGCGCTGACAACGGCATGGGCTGCCCCGTGCCCGGCCTGCGCTTTTCGCACCAGCCTAGAGTAGGCCCTCGCCATCTCGTGCAGCGGCATGCGCGGCGTCGGGACCCCACATCCGTCGAGCGCCCAATGGTGGTCCTTGGGCTCGTGATCCATCCAATCACGCAGGGACCGCTGGATCCTGCGCTGCACGGGATGGTCGAGGCGGTCGTACCCGTCGACCGGCCAACCGTTGTGCAGGGCAAGGGCGAGCATACCTGCATGCTTCCCCGAGCAATTGTTGTGCAACCGACCGGGGAGACGTCCCGCGCATCCGAGGACCTGAGCGGTATCGAGGTCGAAGGGCGCATGCGGACCGCAGTGGAGATGATCCTCGTTCAAACCGAGCCGCCGAAGCATGGCCGCCACCCGCTCGGTGTGTCGCCTGGTGCCGCCATGCGAGGCACAGATCACGGCTATGTCCTGCGGCTCCAAGCCATAGGCTTCCACCACGCCATCCTCGAACAATGGAATGGCCTGAAAGGGCTTCATCGCCGAACGCCAGTAGGTCAGGATTTCGGGTTCGCCCGCGCAGAGCTCTTCGTCACCGGCGGCACTGCACACCACACCCTGCACATGGTGCGTCGACTCGACCGCGCTTCCGCGGCTGACGTCTACGATCAAGTCAACGGGTTTCAGATTGGCCTCCGATCAGTTCGCGACAGGTACGACCAGGGGGTAATCTCCCGCCTGCCAGGCCACCATGTGGCCCTGCAGGTCCCAGACGAGGCCGAAGCCGGCCTGGTCGAGGGTCTCTTCCGCGATGCCGGCTCTGCGTCCCGTGCGACAATACACGACCAGCCCTGTCTCTCGATACTCGTCCAACTCGCCGATGCGATCCGGCAACTGATCGTAGGGGATGTTGACGGCACCCGGAATGTGACCTTCGGCGTACTCCTTCGGGCTCCTCACATCCAGGATCATGGGAACTTCGGGCTCCTCCATGCGCGCGATGAGTTCGTCCGGCGTGAGCGAGCGGCTCGTCGCGGCCCCCTCGTCGAGAGCTGCCGCGTCATCCTCCGGCGTCGTGACCTCGGCGGTTGGCTCGACCGCCTCGGCCTCCGTCTCACCGCGTGAACAACCGCCGGCCACCGGCACTATCACCAGCGCCGGGAGAAACCACCACCACAAGCTCTTCCTCACCATTCGCCTCCTCGAGTTGCCACCATCGGCTGCCGCCCAACATGTCCGCGGTCGGCGGCAAATCTCCGCGGCCGATGCACCCACGTCAAACGACGTTGGCCCCGCTCCTCGATCGCACGTAATGTCCCGGTAGCCATCATCGACGCAAACGCGAGCTACCTGGAGGGACGCATGCAGCCTTGGATGGAAATCGGATTCCAGGGCCTCGGGCTCATCGGGGTCGGAGCCTTCGTGCTTTGGCTCGTCAGCCTTGCCCTTCGGGACGCCTCGATCGCCGACCGTTTCTGGGGAATCGGATTTGTAGTGCTAGCGGCCTGGTACGCATCCCGCGGAGCGGGGTGGCCGATCCGCTCGTGGCTCCTGCTTGCCCTGACGGCCGTGTGGGGGATTCGCCTTTCGGTGCATATCCACCGCAGGAATCGGGGAAAGCCCGAGGACCCCCGCTACGCGCGCTGGAGACAGGAGGGTGGCGCCTCGTACTGGTGGACCAGCCTCTTCCGCGTCTTCGTCTTGCAGGCGGTCATCCTGTGGATCGTATCCGCGCCGCTGCTCGCCGCGCAGTCCGCGCCCGCGCCCGCCCATCTCACCGCGGCGGACTTTGCAGGCGCAGGAATCTGGCTCGTCGGATTCGTCTTCGAGGCCCTGGGCGACGCGCAGCTCGGGGCTTTCCGCCGCGACCCGGACAACGCAGGAAAGGTTCTTTCGACGGGGCTGTGGCGCTACACGCGCCACCCCAATTACTTCGGCGATTCGTTGATTTGGTGGGGCCTGTTCGTGATTGCCACTTCGGTGCCAGGCAGCTGGTGGTCCGTCGTCGGCCCCCTGCTCATGACGTTTCTCCTGGTGCGCGTCTCCGGGGTCTCGCTCCTCGAGAAGGGCCTTCGCGAAACGAGGCCTGGATACGCCGACTACATCGCTCGAACGAGCGCCTTTTTTCCCTGGCCACCCGCTCGAAGGGAGCCTGACTCCCATTGACCGACGGGCAATCTTCGCCCCCCGGGGGAGCGACTCGGGAACATGCGGCTGAATCCGGCCCCGACTTCCGCGGAGATTCGCCTTGCCAACCTCGGATGGATCGTACATAATGGGCCTATCTGAGGTACTCGTGAGTCCTTTGCCCACCCAACAGGAGACGGAAGCGTGACGAAACAGGATTTCGCTGACAAGCTCGCCCGGAAGTGTGACCTTTCCAAGGCCAAGGCCATGGAAGTCATCGACTGCATCTTCTCGACGAAGCCGCGCGAGGGGATCATCGCCATCGAGCTCGACGCCGGCAACGACGTGACGATTACGGGATTCGGCACGTTCAAGACTCGTCGCACGAAGGCTCGCAAGGGCCGCAACCCGCAGACGGGCCAGGAGATTACCATCGCGGCGCGCAACAGCGTCTCCTTCCGCGCTGGTAAGGGCCTGAAGGATCGCGTCCGGGACTAATTTCCCCGGCCGGACCTACAACAGGCAGGGGGTGACGAGCCTCCGATAGAGCGAACGCCCCTGCGGCCGGACGATCGGCGCAGGGGCGTTTGTCATTTCACGCCGGGGATGGAAGCGCTTAAAGCGAGATGGGCGTTTCCAGGGGTTCAGGTGCCGCCGGTCGTCATCGGCGACTCGACTCCTGGTGCCTCCAGCCCTGAGTCCGGTTCCGAAGTCCCGGCAAGACTCAGCAGATCTTGCGGCGTCTTTACCGCCTCGAGCAACCGAACTGCCTCGAGATACACCGGACTCTGGGTCTGATATCGCCTGAACATCTCGAGGTCGCCGAACGCCGAGTTGGCGATCTGCGCACCGAGAAAGCGGTCGATCCTCGGCCTGACGCGATCGAAGAGCCCCCGCTCCAGCTCGAGGCCATCGATTTCCGAGATCATCTCGAAGAACGCATCGCGAATCTCCGGGGTGACCACGAAATCCTGATCCAGGCCGGGGTGCTGGTTCGTCCATTCGACACCGAAGCGGAAGGCGAGCTGGTTCAGTGAGAATCCGGCTCGTCCCACCACTCGCTCGAGCTCCCTCTCGTCCAGCGTGGTAGTGTCCGGGACGATCACGTCCGGCGTGATGCCACCTCCCCCGTACACCGCTCGCCCGCCTGCCGTGCGAAAGACCTCCTTACCGGCGGTATCGGCCGCGATGCCTCGCATCGCCGACATCTGCTCGGCCACAGCCTCCGAGATATCATCGCCAGGACTCTGGGCCACGTTCCGTGCGATGGACCGACCCAGTGGGGTAAACCAACCCGCGGTCGTCAACTTCAGGTGGTTGCCGCCGGGCAGCGAATACACGGTCTGAACCGAGCCCTTGCCGAACGTGGGCGTACCCAGGATCAAGGCCCGGTCGTGATCCTGGAGGGCCCCAGCCAGGATCTCGGATGCGCTGGCGCTTGGGAAGTTGACGAGCACGACGATGGGCAGCCCGGGAAAGGCCTCGTCGTTGGGGGCGCCGAACGTGAAGTTCTGATCTTCGACCCGCGACCGGGTCTCTACGACCACCGCCCCCCGCGGAAGGAACAGGTCCGAAACTGCGACTCCCTGCTCCAGGAGACCGCCCGGGTTGCCGCGGAGGTCCAGGATGAGCGCCTCCGCGCCGTCGCCCTGGAGGTCGCGAATCGCATCGCTGACCTCATCCTGTGCCTCCCGACTGAACTGATCCAGGCCCACGAAACCGATCCTGTCATCCACCATGAAGCTCCTGACAGTCTCGACGTGGATCTCGTCGCGAATGATCGTAAACTCCAGGGGCTCCGACGCGCCTACCCGCCCGATCGAGATCGAGACCGGCGTGCCCTTCGGACCGCGAAGCCGCTCGACGGCCTGCGAGTCGTCCCAGCCACGCGCCGACTCAGTCTCCACCCCCACGATCCGATCCCCGGTCATCAGCCCCTGCCGCTCCGCCGGGGAATTCGGAATGACACCCATGACGGTAATCCACTCACCGACTTTCTGGATGCGGATTCCGAGACCGCCGTAGTCTCCTTCGATCGAGAGCTCGAGATCGTCCGCCTGTTCGGCGCCGATGAACACGGAGTAGGGGTCACCGAGCTCGGAGAGCATGCCGTCGATCGCCATCCGGTAGAGGTCCGACGAGTCCATCTCCTCGACGTATCTCTCGGCGACGAGACGTTGAACCTCGTTGAACAGGCGTGCCCGGTACACCGTGCTTTCCTGTGCGTCGACAACCTGCTCCAGCAGCCAACCACCCGATCCCAGCGCAATGATCGTCACGACCACCGCGGGCACCCACGGCTTTCGATTCCTCTTCACTCGTTCAGCTCTCCGGTCCCAGGCTCTGGTCAGTAGGCTCGTCTCTCGTCTGCTCGGCGAGCGCCAGCAGCTCCTCCGGGCTAGCCGCGCGTTTTAGCAGTCTGACAGCTTCCGACACCTGCCGACTGCGCTCCACCGCTCGCCGGAGTCCCGCGTCCTCTCCGAAGGCCGCGGCCGCCAGCTGACGGCTGAGCTGGAAATCCACAAGCTCATCGGCCGCGTCCACTAGCTTCGAGTCCAGCGTCGCGCCCGTCTTCTCGGCGAGGTAGTCGAGGAACTCGCTCCTCAGTTCGGGAGTCACCCGGAAGTCCTCCCGCAGGTCCGGGTGATCCCGGTGATACCCGACGGCAAACCTGAAGGCAAGGTCGTTGAACGGCACTTCCGAATCCAACAGGACCTGGCGAAGATCCTGCTCGGCGACCGTAAGAGTATCCGGCCTCACGACGATGTCCGGCACGATTCCCCCGCCGCCGTAAACGATGCGGCCGGACACCGTCTCGAACTCCTGCAGCTCCTCGCCCTCGTCCGGAATCGGGTCTCGATCGGCCACGAATCCATCGGTGGAGCCCATGCCTAACTGGACGGCTTCGGACACGGCATCGTTGAACTCGTCCGAGCCGAGGGCGAACGTACCGTCCCCCTCCCCTCGCGACCGATGAATGGAGCGGCCGGACGGCGTATACCACGTGCCGGTGGTGAGTCGGAGATAGTTGCCGCCCGGGAGCGGAAACACGCTCTGCATGACTCCCTTCCCGAAGGTCCGGGTGCCGAGCACCAGAGCTCGATCATGATCCTGAAGGGCGCCCGCCACGATTTCCGACGCGCTCGCCGACCAGGTGTTGACCAGCACCACGACGGGAAGCCCCGGATAGCGGTCCGGTCCCGGCGCCGTGAACGTGTAGCTGTCCCGCGGGTCGCGAGCGCGCGTGTCCACCACCATGTCGCCCGCACCGAGCATCAGGTCGGCGATCTCGACCGCCTCTCGCAGGATGCCGCCCTGGTTGTAGCGAAGGTCCAGCACCAGGGAACCAGCTCCACGAGCCAGTAGATCGTTGATGGCGACTTGCAGCTCCTGGGTGGCCCTGCGGCTGAACTGCTGCAGATAGACGTAGCCGACATCGTCGGACAGCATGAGAGACTGGGTGGCCACGATATGCACATCGTCGCGCACGATCGAGAACTTCAGAAGCTCCGGCTCTCCATCCCGACGAACCGTAACCGACACGGCCTCACCCTTGGGACCTCGCAGGGAGGATACGGCCTCCACCTGGCTCCAGCCCACGGTCGACTCGCCGTCGACCTCCACGATGCGGTCCGCCGGTCTCAGATCGATGGCAGAAGACGGGCTGTTGGGGATGATGCTGAGCACCGTGATCCCGTCTTCCTCGGCCAGGATCCGCATCCCCACGCCGCCGTAGCTGTTCGACAGCAGGGCCGTCGTCTGGTTCTCCGCCCGGATGAAAGCCGCGTACGGATCGCCCAACTCGAACAGCAGGCCGTCGATCGCCTTGTCGTACAACTCCTGGGCCGATACTTCCTCCACGAAGTTCTCCGACACGCGGCGCACCACGGTTTCGAGCAGAGCTTCGGACGCGGACGGTCCGGCACTCTCCTGCAACAGCCAGCCCCCGCTCGCGAGCACGGCGAACAGAGCGGCGACCGGCACCGTCCAGGAACTACTCAGCTTCATCAGCCCTCCACTCAGCCATTCTGTGCGCCCCGGCAAACAGGTCCCCAAGCCGGTACCCATACGTGAAACTCACATCGAACCAAAAGGTTTCACGCTCCCGGCGGGAAACGACCCGGCCAACGCGCCGCGAGCTCGCTCCACAGCTGCTCCTGCACTTCGTCGAGCGGACCGTCGCTCCGGATGGTGATTACTCCGGGCTCAGATTCCGCCAGTGCCGTATACGCTTCCGCCACCGACCGGTGAAAATCGGCGTGCTCCTGCTCCAGGCGATCCGCCTGGCCGCGCTGCCTCCCCCTGCCTACGTCGGGATCGAGAGCCAGGAGTACCGTCCCGTCGGGCTTGAGCCCGCCCGTGGCGAACGCGTTGAGATCCTTGACGCGTTCGAGGCCGAGGCCGCGCGCGAGTCCCTGGTACGCATACGTCGACATCTCGAACCGATCCGCCAGAACGAGCTCGCCCCTGTCAAGCGCCGGACGGACGACCCGGTTCACGAATTCCGCTCGCGAAGCCAGGTAGAGCAGAAGTTCCGTTTCCGCGAATATGGGTGTCCGGGGATCCAGCACGATCTCCCGGATACGCTCACCGGCGGGCGTACCGCCGGGTTCGCGCACCAGAAGATGCGCGATGCCGAGATCGTCGAGGCGCTCGGTGAGCCGCCTGAGGTGGGTGGACTTCCCCGCCCCTTCGCCCCCTTCGAACGCGATGAACAACCCCGCGGTTTCGCCCGCATCGCTCACGTGATCCCTGACCTCCATGTGAAGGAATCGGCGCCCATCGGCGCCGATTCATCTTGAATCCCCCACTCGCACACCGCAGGGCGCCGCCTCGATCGACGGCTAATCGTCGTAGTCGTTCCCGAGGTGCGTAATCTGATCTTCTCCCGCCATCCAGCGAATGGTGTTCTTCAACTTCATGTGCTGAATGAAGATGTCATGCTCGGGATACAGGTCCGCCCCCACCTGGGGCGCCTTGAGATAGAAGGACAGCCACTCCTGGATGCCGGAAAGACCGGCCCGCGAGGCCAGGTCCATGAACAACGCGAGGTCGAGGACAATGGGAGCCGCCAGGATCGAGTCGCGGCACAGGAAGTCGATCTTGATCTGCATGGGATATCCCATCCAGCCGAAGATATCGATGTTGTCCCAACCCTCCTTGTTGTCTCCACGCGGTGGGTAGTAGTTGATCCTCACCTTGTGGTACATGTTGGAATACAGGTCCGGGTACATCTCGGGCTGCAGGATGTACTCGAGCGCCCCGAGCTTGGACTCCTCCTTGGTCTTGAAGCTCTCGGGGTCATCGAGCACTTCACCGTCCCGGTTGCCAAGAATGTTCGTGGAGAACCAACCGTTGAGTCCCAGCATGCGTACCTTGAGACCCGGCGCGAGGATGGTCTTCATGAGCGTCTGGCCGGTCTTGAAATCCTTGCCGGCGATCGGCGCACCGGTTCGAGCGGACAGCTCCACCATGGCGGGCACGTCTACGGTCAGGTTCGGCGCCCCGTTGGCGAACGGTACACCCTCCATGAGCGCGGCGTAGGCATAGACCATCGACGGCGCGATAGCCGCGTGGTTCTCCTGCATGGCCTTCTCGAGAGACTCCACGGTGTCGTGCACTGGATCCGGCCTCAGGAAGATCTCCGTCGAGGCCGCCCACACCATGCTCAGACGGGAACACCCGTTCTCCTCCTTGAAGCGCCGAATGTCGGCCCGAATCTGCTCCGCCAGTTCGAGTTTGTTCGCGCCCGTCTTGACGTTGGTCCCGTCCAGCTTCTTGACATAGGACTTGTCGAACACCGCCGGCATGGGCTTGATCGTCTTCATGAAATCGGCGATCGGCTCGAGATCTTCCGGCTTCAGCACTCCACAGTGCAGAGCCGATTGGTAGGCGTCGTCCGGGATCGGGTCCCAGGCACCGAAGACGATGTCGTCGAGCTCCGCGAGCGGAACCAGGTCCTTGATCAACGGCGTGCGGTGGTCGGTCCGCTTGCCCAGCCTGACGGTCGCCATTTGCGTGAGAGACCCGATCGGCCTCGCCAGCCCGCGGCGTATCGATTCCACGCCGGCGATCGTCGTCGTCGAAACCGCCCCCAGCCCTACGAGCAATAAGCCCAGACGTCCCTCGGCCGGGGCGATCTCGATTCCGCCAGTCTGTTCGGTCATGTTTCTAATCCACTTGAAGTAAACAAGTTTAACCGTTTTCCCGGTCGATCTTTCGACGAAGCCATTCCGGCATCTTGAATACCGCGTTTCCCACGGCTATTCCCTCGGGTCGCGTGTTCAGATACACCCAGAGAATGCGCTGCAGAACCGTCAGGTTCGTCAAGATGGCGAGGCCCCAAAGCACGACCCTGAGCACCGCTCCGTTTCCCTGCTCGCCGAACAGCAGGGCCGCCGCACCAATCAGGACTACGCGCTCCGCACGTTGCATGATGCCGACTGTGCAGTCGATGCCGAGCGCCTCCGCCCGAGCCCGCGTGTAGCTGATCATAAGGGACCCCGCCATCGCCAGGATCACGACGTAGATCATCACGACATCGTTGGCGTCGGCCCGATAATCGTTGTAGAGCGATAGAAGGCCGATATAGACGATGATCTCCGACAGACGATCCAGCGTCGAGTCGTAAAAGGCCCCGAAGGGCGACGCCAGGCCCGTGCGGCGTGCCACCGTGCCGTCGAACAGGTCGAAGATCCCGCCGATGAGAATCAGTGCACCCGCCGTGCGGACCTCGTGCTGATGGAAGAAGTAGCCCGACGAGCACGTGATGAGGAACCCCAGCGAACTGAGCGTGTTCGGGTGGACCCGGGCCCGGACCATCCAGTTGATGACCGGGTCGACCGCGGCTCGCAGCCCGCTCTCGAGCGCGGCGCGGAGCTTCATGTCGGGAGAATGATCCGCGACTGCTCGCCCGTCTTGACGCCCTCGGCGATCGACTGGTGCACCCTCTCCATCAGCTTGTCGAAGTTGGCCTGCGCAGAGATCAGCGACTGGTAGCGCATGCTCGTCTGCATCTCCTCGCTCAACCGGCCCAGCTCGGAGCGCAGGTCCTCCGGCGGCTCCTCTTCCCGCTCCAGGAAGCCGATCAGCTTCTCCTGCAACTCGCGTATGGAGTCGAGTCGGGTTCGCGCCTCTTCGTCGCCGTCGATGTCCCGCATCGCGGAACGCAGATAGGAGTACTCGGCAGTCTGTGAGATCAAGCGGCCGACTTCGGATGCACGCTCGAAGATCCTGTCACGATCGGACATTTCCATCCAATTCTCGCTATTCGGGTGACATGTAACATCCTGCGGTGCTGCTTTCGCAGGCCAAGTTACATAACATAACGCTGGCGCCGACGGCTGGCGACGGACCCCGGTGTGTCGTCCGCGGGTTCCGGGTCAGGCCTGAGCGACCACGAAACGCTCCCGCCCGGCCAGGTCCCGCGCGACGTGCACGGTCTTCCAGGAGGCGCTGTCTTCGAGCAGCTGCCGGACTCGCTCGCCCTGGCTCTCCCCAATCTCGAGAAACAAGGCCCCGCCGGACCGCACGTGGGAATGCACCTCGGCCGCGATCAGTCGGATGATGTCCAGTCCATCCGGACCAGCGGCGAGCGCTTCCCTGGGATCGTACTCGCGCACCTCCGCGGGCAGCGCCCGGACCTCGGAGTCCGTGACATAGGGAGGGTTGGATACGATGAGATCGAAGGTCTCGCCCGGTCCGACGCCGTCCCATGG
>JABDQB010000388.1 GCA_013042495.1 Gemmatimonadota bacterium | reverse complement strand
ATGGATCGGGGCTTTTCTGGACCCGTGTGACGAAGGTCTAACCCATTCCGGGCCCATCAGTTCCGAAGCGACGGGAGCGAGCGACGGGACGCTGGCTAGGCGGATGCACCGTTGAGGTGCGAGGCGGCCGCAGGTTAGCTTGGGGCATGGTGACCGGGACCTCGAAGACCAGCTCCCGTAAGGCTTTCGGCCCCGGACTCATGTGGGCGGCCGCCGCCATCGGCGTGTCTCATCTCGTCCAGTCCACCCGTGCCGGAGCCATGGCGGGATTCGGCCTGGCCGGAGTGGTGCTGCTCGCGCTCGTCCTGAAGTACCCGTTCTTCGAGTTCGGGCCGCGCTACGCGGCCGCCACCGGACTCAGCCTCGTCGAGGGATACCGACGGATCGGTCGCTGGGCGCTGTGGCTCTACCTCGCGATCACCTTCAGCACAGCACTCTTCGTCCAGCTGGCCGTCGTGCTCTTCACGGCCTTCCTGGTGAAGCTCGTGCTCGGCCTCGGGTGGCCGATCCCGTTCGTCGCGGCGCTCCTGTGCGGCGTGTGCGCCGGACTCCTCGCGGCAGGCCGATTCCCGTTCCTCGACCGCGTGATCAAGCTGGTGATGGTCCTTCTCGCGGCCTCGACGCTCGCGGCGGCCGCCATAACCCTTCCTCATGCTGACTTCTCTTCCCTGGCTATCTGGCCGAAGAGCGTCTTCGACGGAGCCGTGCCCCTGGCGTTCGTGCTCGCATTGATGGGCTGGATGCCTTCGGCGATCGACATCTCGGTGTGGAGCTCGCTGTGGACGCTCGCCAAAGACCGGGTGACCGGTGAGCGGGCGAGTCCGAGTGCCGTGCTGCTCGACTTCCGGATCGGGTACGTCGCGACGGGTGTGCTGGCTTTCGCGTTTCTGGCACTCGGGTCGGCGCTCATGTACGGCGCGGGTCAAACGTTCAGCGCCCGCGGTACCGAGTTCTCAGCACAGGTGGTCGACCTGTACACGCAGACGCTCGGCGGCTGGACGCGACCGATCGTGTTCACGGCCGTGCTCACGACGATGTTCTCCACCACGCTCACGGTGATCGACGGATTCCCGCGCGCCATCGACCGTGGGCTCCGTGTGGCCTTCATCGATCCTGAGGGCACGTCGGCGTATGCCGGCACAGGGAGAGCTTACTGGGGGGCGATCGCGATCCTGAGCGTACTCACGGTGCTCGTGCTCGCGGCGTTCCCGGGATCGCTAACCACGATGGTGGATTTCGCGACCATTGTCTCGTTCCTCACGGCGCCGGCGCTGGGCTACCTCAACCTACGCGCCGTGACTTCCGACTCCGTGCCGCCCGAACTCCGACCGGGACGAGGGCTTGTCCTGCTTTCCTGGGCAGGACTAATCGTGCTGGGGGGTTTCGCAGTCCTGTACCTGTTCACTCGCCTCGCATGAGGAAGGTCGATCCGCCGGCTCCCGGTCGCCCGGCGAGCCGGCGGTGGTAGACCGATCAATCCGGTCGGTCGCCCGACTGTCCGCGCCCTGAAACCGCCCGACGAGAAGCAGCGCTGAGACGCTTGAGGATGTCGTTCTTTCGCGGGTGGGTGTCGGGCAGTTCCCGGGCCAGGACTCGCAGGGCGTAAATGATGGCCTGGTCTTTACCCCTGCGCAGCGGCTGACGCTCCGGGATGATCGACAGGGCCGCGACTAGCGCCGGGCCCGGATGCTCCCTCACGCGGTCGTCCGGCGCATCGATATACAGGGCGACGTGATGGGTCGCCCTTTCGATCTCCGCCGCGTTCTGCAGCATCTCTTCCGGCGTCTTCGGATCGCGCGTGTAAGCCATGCGCTTGTGATCATCCCGGGTGAATGGTTGCGTCCCGCGGGCGACTCCGCTTCACGGGACATCTGGCCGTCAGACAGGCAATCACCATACCGAAAGCTATCTATTTGTCAATGAACGACTTATGGGTGCGTTTGGTGTTCGTCGTGGCGAGAGAGCCACAGCCGGAACGCGTGGGGAGGAGACAAAAAAAAGGGGCGGTCCTTTCGTCCCGCCCCCAGCTCCGGCACACCATCTGGGCATCTCCGCTTGGGCGCTCCTGCGTCGGGGCGCTTTCGCTCCGCTTTGCGGATAGGCGGCGAACCGGGGCAATATTCGGTCGGCGACACCGTCGCCGTTGCCTTCAATATACCTCTCTCGGGCTCGCTGGGGAGGGGGGTTCGAAAACCCATCATCCCACGGCGCATTCGTTCTTCCCCGCCTCCAGCACGTCGGCCTGCTGAGGCGTGACCTCGGCCAGTCCCACGTTGATCGCCTTGATGTGCGGATAGGCCTCAGGCGGGTTCGAAACGTGTGACTCGACCCACGCGCGAAACTCGCCCTCCGTGTCGATCCGGAGCGTGGCGTTCGCCGACCGGGCCCGGCCGAATTCCCGGTCCACGGTGCGATCCGCGTTCCTCTCCGCCTCCCCCGCGTAGTGCGCCGGAAGGAGCCGCACGTTCGGCCCCCAACCACTGCGCGCCCTCTCGAGGCTGTGCCACAGGTCTCCCACCCACTCGTCCATTCTACCGGCCAGGTCCGGACGACCGATCGAATCGACGAAGAGAAAGTCCCCCGTGAATGCCGCCGCCGCGCTCGACAGGTCGCCGGAGACGAGAGTCGTGCTGCCTTCGGTATGACCGGGCGTGTGATGCGCGACGACCGCCTGCCCGCCGATCGAAAGCGTGACTCCGTCTGCCAGCGGTTGGAACTCGAGCCGGCCCGGAGTTCCGTCGTATGGCCACACGTTGTCGGCCGCGTGCAGGTAGTACGGAACGCCCAACTCCCGGGCCATGTCCGGGGCGCCACTGATGTAGTCGGCATGGACGTGCGTATCCGCCACGGCAACGATGCGAGCATCCGAGTCTGACGCCGCCTCAGCCCAGGGCGCCCAGTCGCGCGGCGGATCGATGACCAGCGCTTCGCCCCGGGCGACCAGCAGATAGCCGAGGGCGCCCTTCCCGATCCGGTCGAACTGGACCAGGCGATCGAAGCCGGGTGGAGGCGCGAGCTCGCGCGGCATCACCATGCGCATCCAGGCGTTCACTCCTCCCCGCAGCGACCAGGCCTCGTATCCACGTTGCCCCAGCAGCGCCGCGATCACGCGGCTGTCATTGCCGTGACCGCACACAACCGCTACCGGATCGGCGGGATCCAGGCCAAGCGCCGTCGCCGGATCGGCCAAGGTCACGAACTCCGACCCCCTGACGTTGTGGAAGCGGTCATCCGGGACAGGGTCCACGCGACCGGCCGCCAATCGTTGCGGCGCTCTGACGTCCAGGACCCGAATGGGCTCCCCCGCCTCCAACCGGGTCGCGAGATCCAACGCGGCGATTTCCGGGACGTTCGGCAGCGTCACGCAGTCGCCCCCATCTCGCCCTCGACTTCCTCCACCGTCTTCGGGATCGCGCGCCCCAGCACACGGTACCCGTCCGGCGTCACCAGGACGTCGTCCTCGATCCGCACGCCGCCGAACCCCTTGTATGAATCGAGTCGATCGAAGTCCAGGAACTGGGCATTCGTGCCCTCGGATCGCCACTTGTCGATGAGTTCGGGGATGAAGTAGCACCCGGGCTCGACCGTGAGGACGAATCCGGGCTCGAGGGTCCGGGCGGTCCTGAGGTACGCGGTCCCGAACTGCTTGCTGCGCTCGAAGTCCTTGCCATAACCGACGAGGTTCTCGTCCAGGCCCTCCATGTCGTGCACGTCCAGGCCGATCATGTGTCCCAGCCCGTGCGGCATGCAGATCGCGTGGGCTCCCGCGGCCACGGCCTCATCCACGTCGCCCTTCATGATCCCCAGGTCCTTGAGACCGGTCGCGATCTCGCGGCACGCGATGAAGTGCACATCGCGGAACGAAATCCCGGGTCTCATGGCGGCGGTCGCGGTCGTAAGGGCGCCAAGCACGATGTTGTAGATCTCGCTCTGCCGCGTATCGAAGCGGCCGTTCACGGGCATGGTTCTCGTGATATCCGAGGCGTAACCCATGGGCGAGATGGCTCCGGAATCATGGACGGCCAGCTGGCCGTCCTTCATCACGTTCTCATAGCCGTGGTTGTGCAGGACCTCTCCACGCACCGAGAAGATGATCGGAAAGGACGTCAGGCCCCCGCGCGACAGCACCACTCCCTCGACCGCGCCAGCCACTTCGCGTTCGACCATTCCCGGGTGCACCATGTGCATGGCCAGGGTGTGCATGTCATAGCTGATGTCGATCGCGATTTCGATTTCGGCGACCTCCTCATCGGACTTGTACAGGCGCTGGTCCACCACCGCCTCGAGCAGCGGCCTCGAGACGTGGTCGTCCGTCGAAAGACCCGGGATTCCCAGCATCCGGGCCAGCTTGATGCGGTTCCAGGCCCGGTACTGGGGCAGGAAGTGGATGGTGCGGCCCGCGTCCCTGGCTGCCCGCAGTATCTCGCCCAACTTGTCCGGCTCTTCGTGGCGAGTCACGCCGACGTGCGCGCATTCCTCCGCCATGGTCGGCAGCGGTCCGGTCCACACGATCTCGTCCACGGTCGGCTCGTGCCCGAACATGATCTCCTCGCCGGTATCGGCATCGATCACCCCCGCGAGACCCGCCTGGTCGAGGCCGAAGTAGTAGAGGAACGAGCTGTCCTGCTTGAAGTGATACGGATTGTCGGGGTAGTTCATGGGCGCCGGGTCGTTGCCCAGAAACAGGATCAGCCCGGATCCCACTCGCTCACGGAGGCCCTTCCGGCGCTCGATGTATGTGCTCGCCTCGAACATTTCGGCTCCTTTGTCGGTTCTTGAGATCGTACACTCAAAGTACGTCAGGCCGTGCGGAGAGGTACCCCCGACAGCACCGCATCCAGTTCTCCGATCACGCGGCCGGCGTCGTCGTACGAAAACACGAGCGGGGGTTTGATCTTGATCACGTTCTCGAACGGGCCGTCGGTGCTCAGGAGAATTCCCCGCTCCCTCATCTGATTGATGATCTCGCAGGCCTCTTCCGTAGCCGGCTCCAGCGAGTCGCGATCGCGCACCAGTTCGACGCCGATGAACAGGCCGAGGCCGCGCACGTCGCCCACGAGGGCATGCCGATCGGCGAGCTCCGCCAGCCCTTCCCGGAAACGGGTGCCCACCCTCAGGGCATGCGAACGAAGTCCCTCGTCCTCGATCACATCGAGCACCGCGAGCCCGATGGCGCACGACACGGGGTTGCCGCCGAACGTGTTGAAGTACTCCATCCCGTTGTCGAAGGCGTCGGCGATCTCGCGGGTGGTGACCACGGCTCCCATCGGGTGGCCGTTTCCGATCGGCTTGCCGAGCGTCACGATGTCCGGCACGACGCCCTGGGTTTCGAAGCCCCACATGTGGCTCCCGACCCGCCCGAAGCCGATCTGGAC
>JABDQB010000387.1 GCA_013042495.1 Gemmatimonadota bacterium | reverse complement strand
AGGTGGCCCTTTGGGTCCCTGTCCACCCAATCGGGTCGGCCGACCTGTGAACTCATCCTGCGCTCATCGGTCAAGGGTCGGTCCTATTGGCGAGCAAACGTATCGCAGGCCTCCACGCTTCCTGTGTCGAGTCCGCGTCGCAGCCACGAGGCCCGTTGCTCGGAAGAGCCATGGGTGAAGGACTCGGGATTGGCCGCTCGGCCTGCGGACCGCATCAGACGATCATCGCCGATCGCCGCGGCCGCCCGAAGCCCTTCTTCGACGTCGCCGGACTGGAGGCTCGTCTCGCCTCCACTGCGGTTCATCAGGTGCGCCCAGACGCCGGCGTAACAGTCGGCTTGCAATTCCAAGAGAACCGACAGTCGGTTGGCTTCGGCCTGGCTGCCCCCACGGGCCTGTGCCTGTCGCACGGCAGCCGAGGTCCCGGTGAGATTCTGCACGTGGTGTCCCACCTCGTGCCCGATCACGTACGCTTGCGCGAAGTCTCCGGCTCCGCCGATGCGTTCCAGCTCGCGGAAGAAGCCGAGATCGACGTAGAGCTTCTCGTCCGGTGGGCAGTAGAAGGGTCCGGTGGCCGCGCTGTTCATTCCGCACGCGGACTGGACCATGTCGGTGAAGAGCACGAGGGTGGGCTCGCGGTAGGTTTGACCCGCGGATGCGAAGATCTCGCCCCAGGCGTCCTCCGTCGAGCCGAGGACGACCCGCACGAAGTCAGCCGTTTCGTTCTCCGCGGCGGTTGGGGGCCGGGTCTGGGTCGGAGCCGATTCGCCGGCCAACTGGAGAAGGGTCGTCGGATCGCCCCCGAGAAGGAGCACGGCCACGGCTATCACGACCGTGAGCCCCCCACCCATCTTGACGCCGCGGCCGACCCGCTGCCCCCGCCGGTCTTCGACGTTGGTGCTCCGACGACCCTTCTTCCAGCGCATGCTTCGTCCCTCCGAAGTGGCCCTACGCCTCCAGGGCCGGGATCCTGAGGACCTGCCCCGGATAGATGCGGTCCGGATTATCGAGCATCGGCTTGTTGGCCTCAAAGATCACAGGATACTTCATAGCATCGCCATACTGGGCCAGCGCGATTTTCGAAAGCGAGTCGCCGCTCTGAACCGTATAGAACACTGCCTCTGGCGCTGGCTCGGCCACTTCAATGCGGTCGTCCACACGGGCCACGCCGGCGATGTTGCCGAGAGCCAGAACGATGCGCTCGCGGGTAGCCTGGTCGGTAACGTTGCCGAATACCGTGGCCGTACCGTCGGCATAGTCCACCCGCAGGTCTTCGACCTCGAAGCCGTGTCCCATGACGGCCCGAGCCAGCGCGTTTCCACGCATCCGATTCGCGAGGACAGGATCCTCGTCCTGCATGTCCGCGCCAAGCTTCTCGATTCCCTCATCGCGCGCGTCGTCTCCGCCGCCAAAGCCGAGCTTCGCTCCCGCTTCCTTCACAAAATCGAAGATTCCCATGTTCCGCTCCTTTAGTCGTGTAGCTCGATGATCTGATATTGTCGTCGGCTCAGTTCTTCTTGAACAGGCCCCCGAGCAGCTTTCCGCCGATCCGGGTGACATCGCCCATGTCCATTCCATCTCCGTCACTGTCGATCAGGAGGCCGGCCAGCGACGAGAGGTCAGGCGCCGAAGATTCGGCTTCGCGGCGCTCGCCTGCCAGGAGGTCCGCCAGTCCACCGGCGTCCAACTCCTTCTCCTTGCGAGCCTTTCCCAGCATTCCCATCACCATCGGCGCGAGGGTCGTGAGCAGCCGGCTGGCCTGCGCCGGGCTCAGACCGGACGACTGGCCGACTCCCTGCTCAACGGCTCTCTGCTTGCCGCCGAAAGCGTGCTTCAGGATTCCGGCTCCAGAGGCCCCGGACGGGTCCCGGATCAGATCGCTGAAGCTGTCGAGTACGCTTCCATCGTGGTCTCTCGCGAGGGCGCCCTGGAGAGACGCTGCGCCCTCCGGGCTGGATGCGTTGCGCTGGAGAGCTCCTAGGAGCAGCGGCAACGCGGCCCGCGTCGCGTTCTGGGTAGCGGATTCATCGGCGCCGATGGCGTCGGCCAGGCTGGCGTTCTCCTGGCCCGTCAGGTCGGCAAGCATTTGGAACAACGAACTCATTTACGATCCTCCTGATTTGGATTTGGCCGCTCGATCGAGTTGACACCGGGCGCCTGAGCCGGAGATCGCGACCTGTCGCGTAGACAGCCGGGCAACCGAAAAGTCACAGTTCGCAGGATGGGTCCAGCTTCCGCGGCGGCCCCGCGAACGCTATCCTGCCGACGTGAAACATATAGTGAAGGTGGAGCTCCTGCCGGAGCACCCCGCGTATGGCGACCCCACGATGTCCGAGGCAGCGCTGGCCCCCGCGCATCCGGGAGACGCCGGGATCGATCTCATCGCGTGCGAGTCGACGATCCTCGGTCCGGGGGCTCGGGCCGTGGTGAGCGCGGGAATCCGAATCGCGCTACCGGCTGGACTCGAGGCCCAGGTTCGACCCCGGTCAGGGCAGGCGCTCAAGAGAGGCCTGACGATTCCGAATACTCCGGGTACCATCGACCCCGGCTACCGTGGACCGGTCAAAGTGATCCTGTTGAACACTGCACCGGGAGTGTGCCTGGCCGACCTGGCAGAGGTGTCCGGCGCAGGCGATCTGGCCGCGCGGCTAACACGCGGGATCGAGTCCAGGACGATCCGGATCGAACGCGGCGAGAGGATCGCGCAGCTCGTCTTCGCCCACTTCGAGCGACCGGCGATCGAGGTCGTCGACAGCGTTGCCCTGGACACGACTCGTGGTGAGGGCGGGTTCGGCTCGACGGGCGCGGGCTGAGCGGCGGCTGGGATCAAGCCCCCGCCGTTTCCTTGCCGATCGACTGGACGAAGCGAAGGATCTCCCGCTGCACATCCGGGTGGACCAGCATGTCCCGATGGGCCGCTCCCTCCACCGTGTACACCGGCACCCCGGTCGCTTCGGAAAAGCGCGACGCGTCGGACGGAGGCACACGCGTGTCGCGGTCACCCTGCAGGATGGCGATCGGAATCGTACCGGCGATGTCGCGAGCCCGCGCCGCCGGGTCCAGGTTGCGGAACGACTCTCCGGCCCGCAGCCGCCACGACGGATGGAACAGCTGCACGAGTAGCC
>JABDQB010000386.1 GCA_013042495.1 Gemmatimonadota bacterium | reverse complement strand
CCCACAGCCCCCGGTCCCGCGTCGGTCCAGGGAGACGGCAGCCGCATGGGCCAGCTCTTCCGTCGCCGGAGTGATCTCGCTGCCGGGGAAGAGCCCCCACAAATGAGATAGGTGTCGGTGCTCGGGTTCGATCTCATCGTAGTCCTCGATCCACTCCTGGATCTGCCCGTGCCGTCCGATCTGGTTGGGGGCCAGCCGGGCGGCCGCAGCGCGGGCCCGGACGGCCAGGTCAGCGTCCCTTCTCAGCCTGGAGGCCGCCTCCGCGAACTCGGCGAAAACCTCGCGGATGATCTGCATGTCCATGGTGGGGCCGACGGCCATGGTGCGGGCTTTCAGAAAGAGCCCGCTCACCTCGTCGAAGAAGCGTCCGTTGCCCGGCCAGGCCGGGAAGTTCTCCGGCGAGTTCGACGGCGCGGTGACGAGCCAGCCGTAGTCCGGGTGTTCGACGAGGATGTCCAGAAGGAACTCGGTCTGTCCACGGAGCAGCGGATAGATGCGCTCCAGGTACGCCGCGTCCCTGCCGAACCGGTAGTGCTCGTACAAGTTGGTCATGACCCACGCGCCGCCCACCGGCCAAGCGCCCCAGGACGGACCGTCCATCGGGGTCGTCGCGCGCCAGAGGTCCGTGTTCTGGTGCAGCACCCACCCGCGGGCGTTCCAGTGTTCGCGCGCCGTGGCCGTACCCGCCTCCGCCACCTCATGGGTGAATCGCTCCAGCGGCTCGACCATCTCCGGCAGGTTACCCGTCTCGGCGGGCCAGTAGTTCATGGGGAGGTTGATGTTGATGGTGTACTTGCTGTCCCACCACGGATTCGGGTTGTCGTTCCAGATGCCCTGGAGGTTGGCGGGCTGCGTGCCGGGACGGGAGCTGGCGATCAAGAGGTAGCGGCCGAACTGATAGTAGAGCGCCGCCAGGCCCGGGTCCGGACTCCCGGCAAAGCGCGCGATGCGCTCGTCCGCGGGCAGGTCGGGCCCCGTTTCGGCCCCCAGTTTCAATTCCACGCGGTCGAACCAGGAGCGATGCTCCCGCTCGTGCGCCGCACGCATGGCCTGCCAGGTGCGCCCCTCGACACCGGAAAGCGCAGCCTCGACCCGGCCCGCCGGATCGGCGGATACGTCCCTGTAGTTCACGAAGCTGGTCGCCGCCGCGAACACCAATACCGCCTCGTCGGCGTTCTCCACGCGGAGCGTACGGTAGTCGATCTCGCTCGTCCCGCCGCGTACCCGCGCGCGGAGACGACCCTCGTAGCGGAGGCGACCCTCGATGCCCAGGTAGTCGGAGCTCTTCCCCGCCACTCGCAGGTCGTGCGGGGGGATTCCGTCCATCCGGAAGTAGTCGGTACCGTAGTTCGAATGCGCCGGATTCCGCACTCCATGCAGGTCCGCCGAGAAGGTCACGGCGCCGGGCCGATCGGCGCTGATGCGCACCACCAGGACCTGGTCGACGGCGCTGGAGAAGACCTCGCGCAGGTACGTCACCCCATCCACGACGTAACTCACCCGGGCCACCCCGTCTCCGAGATCCAGCGATCTCCTGTACTCCGTCGCCCCCTCGTGCCCCGGGAACTCGAGCCACAGGTCCGCGAAGGGCTGGTACTTCATCATTTCGTAGGGCACGCCCATCATGGTGCGCCCGAAGAGGTCATGGGCTCGCTGGAAGTCCCCCGCGAAGAGGTGGGCGCGGATCTGCGGGAGGGCCTCGTGCGCTCCCGGGACCACCGGATCGTACGGTCCGCCCGACCACAGCGTCTCCTCGTTCAGCTGGATGCGCTCGCGGGCGATTCCGCCGAAGACCATTCCGCCGAGTCGGCCGTTGCCGACCGGCAGCGCGTGGTTCCATGCCTCCGCCGGCTGGTCGTACCATAGCTCCACGGGCGCCACACCCGGCTCCTGGGCGTGAATCGGCACGGCCGGAAGCAGGAGGGCGAGGGCGGCCGCGAGGACTGTGATGGGAGATGCATTATGCTCAGGCACGGGACGACCTCGGCGCTAAACGGTAGGACGACGCTTCGGAATGTACCGATCCATAGTTGGACCAGCGAGATCCGACGGCACTGCTGTTCTCCGGCGGAGACTTGCCGCACCCTCCCAGCTTCGTATTGTCCCACCGGTGAACGGGAGTCCGAACGCCCGGTTGTCCCGCCAACGAACGGAGCAGACGTGAGATCAACGCGATCCGATCGGTTCAGCATTCGAAGCCCCGGTTCCCCGACCCGCACCGTGGCAGCTGTGGCCCTGGCGACCGTGCTGGTCGGGGCCGCCTGCGCGGGGCCAGGCGAGAACCCCGATCGCGGGGTGATCGCGGAAGCCATGATTGAGGGCTGTGGTGATTCCGAGGTCTCCGGCTTGGCCGTGTTCCGGGAACGGCCCTCGGCAGAGGGCGTCAAGATCGTCGACCTCTCGTTGAGGGTCGATGGCCTGCCGGACGGACTGCACGCCGTGCATGTGCACGAGACGGCCGCCTGCGACCCGTGCAGTGCGGCGGGGGGACACCACGATCCGGGCCCCTTCGGCAAGACCACTCCGGACGCCCCCGACTTCAACCACCCGTTCCACGGCGGCGACCTGGTGAACGTCGAGGTAAAGGACGGCGTGGGCTCTTTGACGACCGCCACGAGCCGCTTCACGCTGTCCGATGGCCGCCTCAGCGTGTTCGACGACGACGGCAGCGCCCTGATCATCCAC
>JABDQB010000384.1 GCA_013042495.1 Gemmatimonadota bacterium | reverse complement strand
GTCCCAGGTAGAGCTGGATACGGGCTCAGGAGAGATCCACTCCGACTTCCGGATGGCAATTGAAGAGATGGACGATGACCACGTGAGGGGCCGGATTGGAAGCGGCGACGCATCGCTGCAGATCGACACTGGCTCGGGAGATATCCGGCTGAATCAGGGTTGACGCCCACCGGGGCGGGCGCGGTCGCGCGCGTCGCCCCGCGCTCCGCCCCCGGCTCTCAGGTGCCCCGGATCGGTCCGCCTTGCCACGGCTCGTCCGACATGGCGCGTTGAGCCGCCCCGACCGCGAGCTGGGCGCGGGCCTCTTTCGTTTCCCGGATCACGACGGTTTCCGCCAGCTTGTCCTGAAGGCACTGGCGATTTCGATCCCACAGGATTCGGAGGAAGCCCTCCATTCCAGTGAACAACGACGCCGCGTATCCGCCGAACCTTTCGAATGCGACCCAGTAGCTCAGCGCATTGCCGTCGAGCCGGAGGACCCGGATGCCGAACAACCGCTTTCCTGGCGTTCGGCCCCTGAAGAACGCCGTGAGAAACGTGAAGTACAGCCCGGACCAGCCGATACCGAGCCCCAGTTCATCGAGGAAACCCATGATCGTGGCAATGATCCCTCGATTCCGCTCCTGTTCGAGCGCACTCCCGGTAGCCTCGAGCTCGGCAGCCAATTCCTGACTTCGGGACTCCAGGCGCGCGACTTCCCTCTCCCTGGCGTCCCATTGGGTCTGCGCCAACCGCCGACCCAGTACCGGAGCCGTGGTCAGCTCCGTCGCCGTGTCGCCGGCGGCCCGGGCCGAGGCATATGCCGCAAGCAGCGAATCGAGGTCGAGGCTTTCGGCGTCCGGCTCCTCCGACCCATCAGTCGTCCCATCCGTCCATCCGATCGCACGCTCCAGCGCGCGCAGCGCCGGTTCGTTGTCGTCATCGCCGGTAAGTTCAGGCAGCATCTCCCGCATCTGCTCCGGGGAGATCCCCTCCTCTTCCCACCGACGGACGAGCCTCACGGCCCTCTCGTCCACCTCGACACTGTCCTCAGCCAGGAGAATCGAGCCCAAATCCACGACCGCGCCGGCCGTAAGCGGAACGGCCTCCCCGGCTCCTGCATCGACTTCCGTGAGGACCCTGTCCTCCCACAGCGTTCCCCATATCGCCAGCACAGCCACGAACACGGCCAGGGCTCCACCACATCCGATCGCGCCCCGGGCCGCCGCGGACCCGAGCCCGGCCTTCCGACCGCGGAACGCCAACCAGAACAGGAAAGTCCCGCCGGCCAGGGCGAACAGGACAGCCCTCGCGTTGGTCAGGAGGCCTATCAACGCCAGGTCGATGAGGATCGCCGCGGCCCGGCGCCAGGGGTGAGCAAGCGGGAGACCCAGCAGGTCCGGCGACACCGAGAAGGCGTCCGGGGTGATGATCTCGCGTGGATCCCGTCCGTTTGCCATGAACGGAAGGTTAGCGAGCCCGGCGACCGGCGACAATCAGGGAAGGGAGCGTGCCGAACGCGGACCCTGCTCGGGGCGGCCCGAAGGCCGCCCGCATGCGGCTAGTTCAGATTGAGAGAGCCCGGCGAGTCGGCCATGCCGACCGGGCCGGAAACCATGTGATAGGACCACCCGGCTCCCCAAGCACCTTGAAGCGCGAAAGCTCGCGCACCGGCTCGACCCACTCAACGTGAGCATCGTTCGCGTCGAACTCCATGTCGAACTCATCCGAATCGAAGAAGAAGCCGTTCATCTCCCCGTCGTCCGACTGCCAGGTGTTCTCGGCTTCCGGAAGATCGACGGTGAGGGTTCGTTCGTCCCGGTCGCGCAGGATGCGGATGGCGACAGGCCCCCCCTCCGCGCCCCATACCAGTCGAGACACATCGCTGGTGCTCTCGATGCCCTCTCCGCCCACGGAGAGGATCACGTCGCCCGCCTTGAGACCCGCTTCGGCCGCCGGAGAGTCTTCCTTGACCGTCGTGATCAACACTCCGGTTCTCTCACCGAGGCCGAAGTACTCCGCGAGCTGAGGCTCCAGGCTCTGGATACCGACGCCGAGACGCCCGCCCCGCGTTGACATGAATGCCATGACGTGAGGCATCTCTCGGATTCGGACGTTCATGTCGCCCAGGTGCTCCCGCGTCCTCTCGAGCTGCTCGCGAAGGTGGATGGCACTCTCTTCGTCCCAGCCGGAGCGCAGGGTGAATTCTCCCCCGGGGTCTCCCCGGTGCCCCAACTTCACGGCGATCGATGTCTCCGATCCACCCCTGAGCACGCCGACAGACGCCGAACGCCCGGCGGGGGTCTCTCCGAGGATTCGGCGAAGCTGTGCTTCACTCTCGATTCGATCGCCGTTCCAGCTCACGATCACGTCATCTTCCTGAAGGCCGGCGTCACGAGCTGGGCCTTCGTCCGCCACCCCGGTTATCCGAACGCCACGCTCCTCCCCGAGGCCCAGTCTGTCTACATCCTCCGCCGTCACGTCGGCGATGAACACGCCCAGATAGCTGCCCTGACCGAACGCCAGCACACGCACCCGGCTTTCCGGGCCCATGTCCTCCTGTGCGTTCAGCGTCTCCGCCAGGCTCGTGACTCCCGCGATCGCCACGGCGGCTGCGAAGCCCAATGCCTTCAATCTCATCTCCCCACGCTCCTCGTCTCACGGTTTCTAGGACCCCGCTTCGGGGCGTCAGCCGAACCGGCCGAAGACGGCCGGTGTCTCGAGTGTTCGCAAGCTTGGACAGGCGAGAGCGGACCGAGCGTTGCCCCGTCAGGGCACGGCCACGCGCAGGGCGGCGGGGAGTACCCTGAATCCGGCGGGACCGGGCTGCCAGGTATCCCCGTCGAGGTTGATCCACATGTCACGGTCAGCGTGGATACGGACGCTGGCGCCGCGATACATGGATATCCCTGTGGTTCCCGGGTGACGGCCGGACAGCACTCGTGGAATGAGTGTGGCGAGCCTACCGGGACTCACGGCGTGGACGACCACGAGGTCCAGCAACCCATCACCCGTTGAGGCTCCCGGCACGAATCGGATGCGGCCGCCCGCGTACTCGCCGTTCGCCACGACCACCATGAGGGCCTTCGCGTCCATCCCGCGGCCATCGACTTCGACGCGGATCGAATACGGGCGAAGATCCCGCACCTGGCCAAGCGCCGCCAGGGGGTACGCGATCCGTCGGAAACGGCGGCGGAATGCCGGGGTCATGGCGTCGCCGATTCGACCGCCGAAGCCGGCGACCGCCGCGTTGACCAGGTAGCGAGGTTCGTCGTATGCGGCCAAGCGCGATGCCTGCACAAGGTCGAGGGCGGCGGTCCGGCCATCCGTCGCGACCGCTGCGGCGCGTTCGATGGCGGCGGGAATACCGAGGCACCAGGCGAGATCGTTACCGGTTCCGGCGGGGATGATGCCGAGACGGGGCGCCGCACCGCCGAGGTGAAGCCCGGTTGCCACCTCCCTGACCGTTCCGTCACCGCCGACCGCTACAACCGACTCGTAGCCGGACCGGGCGGCTTCGGAGGCCAATCCAACGGCCTCGCCGGGCCCCCGCGTGCTCACGAAGTCTCCATCGATCCAGGGCTCAAGCCGGCGCTGCAGCGCATCGGGGTCTTTTCGACCGCCGGCCGTCGGATTGAGGATTACCAGGGTTCCCATTGCGGGGTAACTTGCGGGAGGCGCCATCTCTTCCACCAGTGACTGGAGTGCTCGCGCTCATGGGTGCCGAAGCCGACAGAAGCATCGAGGCTGCCGCTGATATTCTCGCGGGGGTGACCGGGATCGCGGTTCTGACCGGGGCCGGGGTCTCGGCGGAGAGTGGAGTGCCGACGTTTCGGGGGGCCGGTGGTTTCTGGAAGGGCCGTTCGGCCATGGATTTGGCCACGCCTCAGGCTTTCAGACGCGACCCGGAGGGCGTGTGGGAGTTTTATCGTTTTCGGATCGCGGGCCTCGCGGAAGTCGTACCCAACGCCGGACACCGGGCTCTCGCCGATCTCGAAGACCTGTTCGAACGTTTCTGGCTGATTACGCAGAACGTGGACGGCCTGCACCGTGCAGCCGGAAGCCGGAACGTCATCGAATTGCATGGCTCGCTGCAAGAGGCGCACTGCCAGTCGTGCTCGTACCGATGTTCATCGCGCGACCTTCCAGCTCAACCTGTTCCCATTTGCCCGCAGTGCGGAGGCCAGCTGCGCCCGACCGTCGTGTGGTTCGGTGAGAGTCTTCCGGGCCCCGCGCTGGCCGACTCGGAGGAGGCGATTCGGCAGTGCGACGTCATGATCGTAGTTGGAACATCAGGCGTGGTCGAGCCCGCTGCGTCCTTCGCCCGTTGGGCCCGATCTCGAGGCGCCCGAATCGTCGAAATCAACCTCGAGAGCACACCGATCAGCGAGGTCGCGGATATCAGCCTGTTCGGGCCGGCCGGCGTTACGCTTCCCCGCCTCGTGCATCGGATCCGTCGCGGGCGGACTTAGCCAGCGATCTTTCGGACCGCCTCGAAGAAGGACACCACTTTTCGGCGGTCGAGCGAATCCTCGCTTCTCACGCCCGTGCACACGTCGACACCGTACGGGCGCACGGTCCGAACGGCGAACTCCACGTTGCTGGCGTCCAATCCGCCCGCCAGGAGCACGGGACAGTCGACCGTTTCGACGATCTCCTGGCTGATCGCCCAGTCGTGAGTCTGGCCGGCCTGTGACTCCCATCGGAATGGCACTTCCGGGTTAGACGAATCAAGTACCAGGGCGTCCGCCTGCCTCGCAGCGGCGACCGCCACGTCCACGGCGGAACGACCGAGAACGTGAATCGCCTGGACGATGGATACCCCCGGCAGCGCCGCCCGCAGCCGAGCGTAGTCGTGCGGGTCCAGCGGATCCCACAGCTGGAGGGTGTTGACCCCGCAGGCCTCTACCTTCTCGACCAGCCGCTCCACATCGGTTACGGCGGTCAGCAGGAAAGTGCCGGTCGAAGGGGGCACTGCCGCCGTAATCTCACGAATGCTAGCTTCCGGCAACTCGCCCGGCCCCGCCGGCATCTCGGATACCAGACCCAGTGCCACAGCACCGAACGAGAGCGCCAGGTGCGCCTCCTCGGTCGACCGGATACAGCAGATCTTGACCCTGACGGGGGAGATGACCATGGGCTTGACCCTTTCATCTCGTGCTCGCGGACGTACACGGAAGATCGTCGTGGCGGGCCCGGAGGACCAGTCCTCTACATGAGCGCGTCCAGGTAGAGCAGGAACTGCCAGCGCAAGGTCCCGGCGCCGTGAACGCCGCGGGCGAGGTCGGCCCGAAGGAGACCGTCGAGCAGGGAGACCCCTCCGCCCACCGCAACGAACGGATCGGCAGATCCAAGTTGAGCCAGATCTCCGGCCGATCCAAAGTCGGCGAAAGCCACCATGCGCACCAACGGATAGCCCAGACCGACCTCCGACCGCACGAGCCAGAAGGCCTCACCCGCAATCTGCCCGGGCTCGACCGATCGAACCGTCTGTGGACCGGCGAGGTAGTAGAGCCGCTGCGGAGGCACCTCGCCGAACGTGGTGCCTGCGGCCCATTCCAGGCTGCCCCCGAGCCGCCAGAACAGGGGGAGGGTCACCGTAGCCCCTATGGCCAGCCGCGCGTACTGCACATCGCCCACGCCGACCTCGCCCCACATAGTGCCGGTCGTGATCGACTCGTGGGGATCGACCCCGGCCTGCGCACGCAAGCGTCCGGAAAGGCCGGCGATCGCGATTTCGTCCGCCTTCATGTTGGGGGGCGGATCGGCGCGCCCGAGCAGGTTGGCGAGCGAGAAGTTGGTGTTCTTTTCCTCCGACCAATGGGACTCCGCGAAGGCCTTGACCTCGTGACGGACACGTCCCGTCTCGTTCTTCAAGCCGATAGAGACGCCGCCCGCCCGATAATACTGGCCATAGTCGTAACCGAAGAGGAGGGCGTTGATCGAGCTTTCGAGGTTGAGAGGATTGCCCCAGTCGTTGGCCGCCTGAAGCCGGTAGTACGCCGACGCCTCGACCGTGCCGCCCGTCAGGTCTTCGCGAAGTCCGACTTCGGCGTTGGGAATCCAGTCGCCGACCCCGATTCGCAGCTCACCCCATCCCGTCAGGCCCGAGACCGGCCCCTCGCGGCGCAGTCCAGCACTCAGGGCCTCGACCCTGTTGTAGCGGAAGATACCGAACCTCGACAACGCCGGGGGCGCGAACGCGTAGGCCGCCGTGAGGTCATCCAGTTCCCTCTCCATCCGGTCGATCTCCGCATGGCTGAAATTCAGAGGCTCCCCGGCGAAGAAGTCCTCGGACAGCAATGGTGAGGTGCGCAGAGAATCGCGTGGAGGGAGAATGACGACTTCCTGGATCTTCCGACCGTCGTCCAGCTCCCGCTCGTGGGTGCGCCGCTCCCAGCCCGGTGGTAGCTCCTCCTCCGCCACGTCCAGCGTATCGACCTCGTTGAGCGAGTAGTCGGCGACCGAAATCTCAACCGCCACCGGCACGCGGAGAAGAGTCCCGGCCCGGCCTTCGCCTTCAAACCGGATTCGCCATGGAAGCCACCAGCGTAGCTCCTGAAGCGCGTAGTCCACGATCATGTGGTCGACGCGCGCGGTGATCGGCTTGATGAACCCGGGCACGTCCTCCGCGTCATCGGGCTCGTCGATCTCCAGGTTGAACGGTCGCGCCGGCCGGTATGCGCCTCGCACCAGGGCGGCGGTCTCCCGGTCGAACCAGACGGCACCGGCCAGGAGACCGAACTCCGCCCGCCGTGGCTGGATGCTCACCTGTACCAGGGTGATCTCGCGGCCGCTGGACGGAAGCACGATCCGTATCGTATCCCCGGACGCGAACCGGTAGTGGAAGCCCGCCGTGTCGGCGAGAGGATGCAGGAAGGTCTCGCCACCCATCATCAACCGATCGGCGGTGGGGTCGAGTGGAATCAGATCGTCCGGGTCCTCACCGTAGTCGCCGCGTTCGACCTTTCGGCCCTCGTCGTCGGCCAGGTCTCCGATGATCGGCACTTCCTGTCGACTGGCCATCCAACGGTAGGTCTCGGTGCCCGCCGAGTCCCAGCGCACCCTGGCGATCTGCTCGCTCAGGAAGAGGCCCCGCTCGCGCCTGAACCGGGATGCCGAAAGTCCCACGTATATGCGCTCGGTGATGGTGGCCTCGTAGCTGGCGAGACCGGCCGCCTCGGTGCCACGGGCCTCACGGGCGCGCTGAAGTAGGTACCGGGCGCCCTCATCGGCGTACGTGTCCGAGGGAATTGTGTCGGCGCGCAGTGGGGGCGCGAGACTGTCAGCGGGTGGGGCCGGCTCCTGGGCTGCGGCCGGCCGGGACCCGATGAGGCCCCCGCACGCCACGACGGCGCACACCACGACCGGTACGTACCTGTGCGATCTTCGCCAGACCACGGGCTCTCCGGATGGTTCGCGGTTATCTTTCGAGGGTCCCTACGGCACCCCCCGGCCGACGGTTTCATTCCGCCAGGATCAGGACCGCCATGTCCATGAGGAGCGTGAACCCCGCCACGGGGCAAGTGCTAGAGGAGTACGCGACCACGGGCGAAGCCGACCTCGAACGCCGGCTGGACCTCGCCGTCGCGATGCAACCGGGGTTCGCGGACCGGCCCGTCGGTCAGCGGGCCGATTGGCTCTCGGCGGCTGCCGACCGGCTGCGGGCACGCCGTGAGGAACTCGGCCGACTGATGACCGCCGAGATGGGAAAGACCTTTGCCTCCGCACTGGCGGAGGTCGACAAGTGCGAATGGGTGTGCCGCTATTATGCGGAGAACGGAGCCGACTTCCTCGCCGACGAAGTCGTTGCGTCCGGAGCTCGCGACAGCCGGGTTCGGTTCGAGCCGCTCGGTGTAGTGCTGGCCGTGATGCCCTGGAACTTCCCCCTTTGGCAGGTATTCCGATTCGCAGCGCCTGCCCTGGTGGCGGGCAACGCCGGCCTGCTGAAGCACGCGTCCAACGTGCCCGGTTGCGCCCTCGCCATCCAGTCGGTGTTCGCGGAGGCCGGTTTCCCGCCGGGGGCGTTCCAGTCGCTTCTCATTCCGGCCGCCCGTGCCGAGGCGCTCGTGGCCGATCGCAGGATCGCGGCCGTCACCCTCACGGGGAGCGAACCGGCCGGCCGCGCGGTGGCCCGAGCCGCGGGCCAGCATCTGAAGAAGTCCGTCCTCGAACTCGGTGGAAGCGACCCGTTCATCGTCCTCGCGGACGCCGACCTGGAACGCGCAGCCATCACGGCCGTGCAGGCGCGGATCATCAACAATGGACAGTCCTGCATCGCGGCCAAGCGGTTTGTGGTCAGCGAAGATATCGCGGAGGAATTCGAGGCGCGGTTCGTTCGACTGATGGAGGCTCTGACCGTCGGCGATCCGATGAGACCCGACACGGACCTTGGACCGTTGGCCACGGAGGCCATCCGAAGTGAGCTGCACGAGCAGGTCGTGAGTTCCGTGACGGCGGGCGCACGCCTCCGAACGGGCGGGGTGCTGTCGCCTGGTGCCGGGTGGTTCTACCCGCCGACGGTACTCACGTCAGTACCTCGCGACTGTCCGGCGGCCGTAGAGGAGCTCTTTGGCCCCGTCGCTCCGCTCTTCAGAGTGCCTTCCGCCGCGGAAGCTCTCGAGCTGGCCAACGCCACCGAGTTCGGCCTCGGCGCCGCCGTGTGGACCCGCGACGAAGCCGTCATCACGCGATTCGTCGACGGTCTGAGAGCCGGCTCCGTCTTCGTCAACGGAATGGTCGCGTCGGATCCTCGCCTTCCGTTCGGCGGCATCAAGCGCTCAGGCTACGGGCGGGAACTCGGAATCTACGGCCTGAGGGAGTTCCTGAACGTGAAGACCGTTTGGATCGGCGACTGACCGCGGAGACGAGGCGGTCCGGTTGCCGCTCCGGCACCAACCGGACAGGTTATTGCCGGGTACGCCGCCAGCACCGCCAGGTGGCAAAATCATCCCTTCGAAACTTGGTATGAGCGATGACCAGCGAGAAACTCCAGGAAGCCATCAACGAACAGATCAAGTACGAGCTCTATTCCGCCTACATGTACCTCGCGATGTCCGCTGATTGTTCGGACAGGAATCTGACGGGATTCGCGAGATGGATGCGGATGCAGGCGCAGGAGGAAGTCGAGCATGCCATGCGTTTCTACGATTTCCTCATCGAGCGGGGCGGACGGGTCGAACTGCACGGAATCGACAAGCCGCCATTTGAGTTCGGATCGCCGCTCGAGATCATGGAGCAGTCCCTGGAACACGAACGTTTCGTGACCTCCCGCATCAACGGACTCTACGACCTCGCCGTGGAAGAGCAGGACCGTCCGGCCCAGATCATGCTGCAGTGGTTCATCACCGAGCAGGTCGAGGAAGAGGCCAGCATCGACGAGATCATACAGCGGATGAAGATGTTCGGAGCCGACGGCGCTGCGCTCTTCATGCTCGACCGGGATCTCGGTGACCGTGGACCCGAGGAGAATGGAGAATAGGATGGGATGCTCGCCGGACTGTCGATCCTCGTCTGTCGCCCTCGCGCGGTGCGTGTCGTTGCTCGCCCTGATCCTCGTCGCGGGTTGCGACGTCCGGGACATGGGTCGAGCGGAACGGCCGTCTGAAGACGGAGCCGCTCGCGGAGAATCGACGGTTCCGGCGGACTTCGCCGAGTCCCTGGGTATCGACCTCGCTGCCATGCAGCAGACTTCGTCCGGACTGTACAAGGAAGATCTGGTCGAGGGACGCGGGCTCGCCGCGCGCTCCGGACACGTTGTGGTCGTACACTACACCGGCTGGCTTCCCAACGGAGAGGAGTTCGACGGCACGCGCGAAGGGGGAGAAGCGCGCAGCTTTCAACTGGGCGCCAGGCGTGACGTGATCACGGGCTGGGAGGAAGGCGTCGCCGGCATGCGAATCGGGGGCAAGCGGCGCCTCGTGGTTCCGCCGCACCTCGGGTATGGTGCCAGGGGCGTACCGGGTGCAATTCCACCGAACGCCACCC